>CAMBCD010000119.1 GCA_945863085.1 Bordetella parapertussis | reverse complement strand
CGGAAATGATTTTGGTCTGATGCCATGAGACACATCATTTCGGTTTTGCTGGAAAACGAGGCGGGCGCGCTGTCCCGGGTGGCCGGACTGTTTTCGGCGCGCGGTTACAACATCGAGTCGCTGACGGTGGCGCCGACCGAGGATGCAACGCTGTCGCGGATGACCATCGTGACTTCCGGGTCCGATGACATCATCGAACAGATCAACAAGCAGCTGAACAAGCTGGTTGACGTGGTCAAGGTCGTCGATCTTTCCGAGGGCGACCACATTGAGCGCGAACTGATGCTGGTCAAGGTGCGCGCAATAGGCAAGGATCGCGAAGAGATGAAGCGCATGGTGGATATTTTCCGCGGGCGCATCATCGATGTCACCGACAAGGATTACACAATAGAGCTGACCGGACCGGGTTCGAAACTGGACGCGTTTCTCAAGGCCATTGATCCGGCGGCGATACTCGAGACGGTTCGCACCGGAGCTTCCGGTATCGGCCGTGGCGAACGTATATTAAAAGTTTGAGGGGGCTGGCAGGGCTTTCGCTCCTGCCGGCGCATGATTACCGTTCACGTTTCAAACAGAGGAAGACATGAAGATTTTTTACGACAAAGACGCTGACCTTTCGCTGATCAAGCGCAAGCAGGTCGCCATCATCGGTTATGGTTCGCAGGGCCACGCCCACGCCAACAATCTGAAAGACTCCGGAGCCAAGGTCACCGTGGGGTTGCGCAAGGACGGCGCCTCCTGGAGCAAGGCCAAAAAAGCCGGTATCGCAGTCAAGGAAGTCGCCGATGCGGTCAAAGGCGCCGACTTGGTGATGATCCTGCTGCCGGATGAGCATCATGCCGATGTGTACCGCAACGAGATCGAGCCCAATATCAAGAAGGGTGCGACGCTGGCGTTTGCCCATGGCTTCAACATCCATTTCGGCCAGGTCGAGCCGCGCGCCGACCTCGACGTGATCATGATTGCACCGAAAGGCCCCGGCCACCTGGTGCGTTCGACCTACACCCAGGGCGGCGGTGTGCCGGCGCTGATCGCCGTTCACCAGAATCCCAGCAAGAAGGCGCGTGACATTGCGCTGTCGTATGCAGCGGGCATCGGCGCCGCCCGCGCCGGCGTCATCGAAACCTCGTTCCGCGAAGAATGCGAGACCGATCTGTTCGGCGAGCAGGTCGTCCTCTGCGGCGGCGTGTCGGCGCTGATCCAGGCCGGCTTCGAAACGCTGGTCGATGCCGGTTATGCGCCGGAAATGGCCTACTTCGAATGTCTGCACGAAGTGAAACTGATCGTCGACCTGATCTACGAGGGCGGCATTGCCAACATGCGTTACTCGGTGTCGAACACTGCCGAGTACGGCGATTTCACCCGTGGCCCGCGCATCGTCACCGACGAAACCCGCGCGGAAATGCGCAAGATTCTTACGGAAATCCAGACCGGCCAGTTTGCCAGGGAATTCATCCTGGAAAACAAGGCCGGCGCACCGACGCTGAAAGCCATGCGCCGTATCGGCCAGGCGCATCAGGTTGAGGTGGTCGGCGCGAAGTTGCGCGACATGATGCCGTGGATCAAGAAAAATCGCCTGGTTGACCAGTCGAAAAACTGACAACCACGCAAACAGCGACGCGAATAGCGACGTGAAAGGCGGTTTGCGCCGGGGAATTCGCCTCGAACGGCGAGCCCTGCGTAAACCGCCTTTTGCCATTTGCCCATGAGCCACTATCCCCACCCCATCATTGCCCGCGAAGGCTGGCCGTTCATCGCCATCGCGCTGGTAGTGACGATCGGTATCCATGCCTGGGCGGGTTTCGGCTGGGCGGCTTTCCCGTGGCTGATCGTCATTTTTATGGTGCAGTTTTTCCGCGATCCGCCGCGACAGGTTCCCGCTGAAGTCGGCGCAGTGCTGTCGCCCGCAGACGGGCGGATTGTTTCCGTGGAAAAAGCGCGCGACCCCTACCTGGAGCGGGATGCGCTGAAGATCAGCGTGTTCATGAATGTGTTCAATGCCCATTCCAACCGCAGTCCGGTGGACGGGGTGGTGGAGAAAACCTGGTATTTCCCCGGCAAGTTTTTCAACGCCGATCTGGCCAAGGCTTCCGCGGAAAACGAGCGCGCAGTAATTTACCTGCGTACGCCGGCCGGCCTGAACGTGACCTGTGTGCAGGTTGCCGGACTGATTGCCCGGCGCATCCTCTGTTACGTCAAAGAGGGGCAGCAACTGGCGCGCGGTGAACGTTTCGGCTTTATCCGTTTCGGTTCGCGGGTGGATGTGTACCTGCCCTTGACTGCAACGCCGCGGGTCACCGTGGGCGACAAGGTTTACGCAACCGAGACCGTGCTGGCGGCGCTGCCTTGATGCCCGGCATGCGCCGGTTACCGTACGGACGCCATCCGGCACTATGGTTTAAGATGATCCACCATGGCTGAACTCAAGGAACACAAACAGTTCATCAAATCCCGCTTTGCGCGGCGGGGCATCTATTGGCTGCCCAACATGTTCACGCTTGCGGCGCTGTTTGCCGGTTTTTACGCAATCGTGCAGGCGGTCGGCGGTCGATTTGAGCAGGCGGCGATTGCGATTTTCGTGGCGCTGGTACTCGACGGGCTGGACGGTCGCGTGGCGCGGCTGACGCACACGCAAAGTGCATTTGGCGCCGAACTCGACAGCCTCTCCGACATGGTTTCGTTCGGCGTGGCGCCGGCGCTGGTGGTTTATGTCTGGGCGTTGAAGGACTTCGCGGCGATGAACACCGTGCCGCTGCTCGGGCCGTGGCTGTCCACCAAGCTGGGCTGGATTGCAGCCTTTGTCTATTGCGCCTGCGCGGCGTTGCGGCTCGCCCGGTTCAATACCAACATCGACGTCGTCGACAAGCGTTTTTTCCAGGGCCTGCCCAGCCCCGCGGCGGCGGCAGTGGTTGCCGGACTTGTTTTGGTGATGACCCAATACGAAGTAAAGGGCGCCGAAGTGAAATGGCTGGCCTGGGGATTGACGCTGGTTGCGGGCCTGACCATGGTTACCAATCTCCGTTTCTACAGCGGCAAGGACATCAACCTGCGCAAGAGCGTGCCATTTTCGGCGGTGGTTGCGATTGCGCTGGGTTTTGTGCTGCTGATTTCCTTTGCGAACACGATTCCCGAACTCCTGTTCACGCTGTTCGGGCTTTATGGCCTCTCTGGGTATGCGTTGTGGATCTATGACCGCTTCCGCCGCAAGCCCCCGCCGCCTGCGGCTGCCGGGTAGCCGGCTTGCACGGCCGGAAAAAAGCCGATATATTTCTTCGCATGGATCGTTTAACGCAGACACAGAAGCTTAAGAAGCAAAAGCAACACCTCCCGCTTCTTTCCGTTGCCGCGCTTGCGCTGGCCGGTCTGCTGCTGCGCGGCCGCGCGCACTAACCCCCCCTCCCATCTTGTAGTGCATTTCAGTCCGGCCCGGAACACGGTGCCGGGAACCCCGATTCCGGGCGCGCAATGACTGCGCCCAAAGCAGAGACTGAGGTTTGAATCATGGCCACAGAAAAATTGATCATATTTGACACGACGATGCGCGATGGCGAACAAAGCCCCGGTGCGTCGATGAGCAAGGACGACAAACTCCGCATCGCGCGGCAGCTGGAGCGCATGCGGGTGGACATCATCGAGGCCGGTTTCCCGGCGGCCAGCGACGGCGATTTCGAGTCGGTGCAGGCGGTTGCACGCGCGATCAAGGACAGCGCTGTCTGCGGTCTGGCGCGTGCCAATGAACGCGATATCCGCCGCTGCGGTGAGGCGGTCAGGGTCGCGGCACGCCCGCGGGTGCATACTTTCATCGCGACGTCGCCGATACACATGGAAAAGAAGCTGCGCATGGAGCCGTCGCAGGTCATTGAGCAGGCGGTACGAGCGATCAAATGGGCGCGGGAATACACCGACAACGTCGAGTTTTCTCCGGAAGACGCCGGCCGGTCCGATCTCGATTTTCTGTGCCGCATCCTTGAGCAGGTGATCAAGGCCGGTGCGACAACCATCAATGTGCCGGACACCGTGGGTTATACGCTGCCGGACCAGTTCGGGCGGCTCATCAAGAACCTGCGCGAACGCATTCCCAACGCCGACCAGGCGGTGTGGTCGGTGCATTGCCACAATGACCTCGGCCTGGCCGTTGCCAACTCGCTGGCCGCGGTGCAGAACGGCGCACGCCAGGTGGAGTGCACCATCAACGGCCTCGGTGAACGGGCCGGCAATGCGGCGCTGGAGGAAATCGTCATGGCGGTACGCACACGCCAGGATCTGTTTTCCTGCGATACCAATATCGACATCACGCAGATCGTGCCGGCCTCGAAACTCGTATCCGGCATCACCGGTTATCCGGTGCAGCCGAACAAGGCCATCGTCGGTGCCAACGCGTTTTCGCATGAATCCGGGATCCACCAGGACGGCGTGTTGAAACACCGCGAGACCTACGAAATCATGAGTGCGGAATCGGTGGGCTGGACGACCAACCGGCTGACGTTGGGCAAACTCTCCGGCCGCAATGCCTTCAAAACCCGGCTGCACGAAATCGGTGTCGACCTGGAGTCGGAAGAGGCGCTCAACGCCGCGTTCAAACGCTTCAAGGAGCTCGCTGACAAAAAACGCGAGATTTTCGACGAGGATCTGCACGCGCTGATTACCGAAGAGAATCTCGAGCACATCGAGAATGAACGTTACAACCTGGTCTCGCTGACGGCGCATTCCGAAACCGGCGAGCAGCCTTATGCGCGCCTCGTCATGTCCGACGACGGCAAGGAATTGCCGTCCGAAGCACATGGCAGCGGACCGGTGGATGCCGCATTCAAGGCGATTGAGGCGCTGGTGGTGAGCAAGGCCGAACTGTTGCTTTATTCGGTCAATGCCATCACCACCGGCACCGACGCCCAGGGTGAGGTGACCGTGCGGCTGTCGAAGGACGGGCGCATCGTCAACGGCCAGGGTGCGGACACCGATATCGTGGTGGCTTCGGCCAAGGCGTACATCAATGCGCTGAACAAACTCTGCGCAAAAGCGGAACGGCTGAATCCGCAGCTTTAACTCTGCAGGCTGGTTCGTGGCCTGGTGAACGGACGACGGTAAGGACGACTAAGATGACATGCTGAAGTGGCTGCTTACGCTGCTCGTCGTCCTGTTCGCGCTGGGCCTGCTTTGGCCGTTGCTGGCCAAATTCGGGCTGGGCCGGCTGCCCGGGGATTTGCAACTGCAGCACCGCGGGCGGAAGTTTTATTTTCCACTGGCGACCAGCATCGTTTTTTCCCTGGTGATTACGCTGCTGCTGTGGATGATCTGACGGCCCGGCTGGCGCGCACCCAGGCGATCGCTGCGCCAAAAAACACCACCGACAGTACGATTTCCGCGACCGCGAGATTTGCGCTCAAACCTCCGTCCGACCAGGCACGCACCACACCTTCGGTAAAGTAGGCGAGGATCAGCATGGTTGAGGCGCGGTAGGTATAACTCCGGCCGCGGGTGATGCCCGGTGCGATCCACAGCAGCGGCAGCATCTTCAGCGCCAGCCATGAACCGCCCGGCCGCAATGGCGCCAGCCATATTTCCCATGCCAGGCACAGCAACAGCAATGCGTAAAGGCTGGCGGTGGCGGTGATGCGCCAGCCATGCACGACCTGTTCCGGTTTCACGCTGTCAGGCGCTCTTGGCCAGTTGCAGTGCGGTTTCGGCGAGACGCTGGCCGAGCAGCAGGCAGAGTTTTTTCTCGTCTGCGGAGATGGGCAGGTCGCTGGCGGCGCCGGCATGGTGGCTGGCGCCATAGGGTGTGCCGCCGGTTTTTGTCGTCAGCAGTTCCGGTGCCGAATAGGGCAGGCCGACGATCAGCATGCCGTGATGCAGCAGCGGCAGCATCATCGAGATCAGCGTGGTTTCCTGGCCGCCGTGCAGGCTGGCGGTCGAGGTGAACACGGCGGCTGGTTTGCCCGCCAGCGTGCCTTTCAGCCACAGGCCCGAGGTCGAATCCCAGAAGTATTTCATCGGCGCCGCCATGTTGCCGAAACGGGTCGGTGAACCCAGCGCGAGTCCCGCGCATTCCTCCAGGTCTCCCAGCTCGGCATACGGCGCACCGGCTTCGGGTACCGATGGTTCCGTAGCTTCGCTGGTGGTCGATACGCGCGGTACTGTGCGCAGCCGCGCGGTGGCGCCGGCCTGCTCGATACCCCGCGCAATCAACTGCGCCATTTCACGCGTCGCGCCGTGATGGCTGTAATAGAGCACCAGTATCTCGGTCATCGTTTTGGTCATCAATACGGGTATCCGTTCAGTGCTTTGTTCCGGCTGCAGATGGCGACATGTAACGCCAGGTGCCTTCCCAGGCCCGCAGCACCGTATTCGGATAGTCGGCCTTGCCGAGGCTGCCGTTGTAACGGCCCAGTGCGCGGAACAGGTTGCCGTTTTCAATATCGAGATAGTGGCGCAGGATCGTGCAACCGTATCGCAGGTTGGTGCGCAGGTGAAACAGGTTGTGTTCGGTGGTGCCGATCAGCCGGGCCCAGAACGGCATTACCTGCATGTAGCCGCGTGCACCGACGCTGGACACCGCATATTTGCGGAACGCGCTTTCGACCTGGATCAGGCCCAGCACGAGTTGCGGATCGAGTCCTGCGCGTTTGGCCTCGTAGTGCACCGTGACCAGGAGTTCTTCGCGCGCTACGCGGTCGGGGATTCTTTTTGCCAGTCGCGATGACATGGCGGCGAGCCAGGCGCGGGCTTCGTGTTCGTCATCGAAGGCGAGGAAGGGCACGGCCTGATCGGCGATGGCGCGGCTCAGCGAAGCCTGCACACTGGCTGACAGGGGTTCGTATTGCTGTCTGCCGCCATGGCTGGCCAGCGGTGCCAGCAGCAGTGCGATACCGCAGAGTACAGTGGCTACCCTGTGCATACCATTGATTTTATTAAGTTTTTTGACTCGCTCAGAGGCAGGTTGCGAGGCTCCGCATCGCGCCGGCCTTTGTATTCGATCTGGCCTTCCTTCAGGCCACGGTCACCGATGACGACGCGGTGCGGCACGCCGATCAATTCCATGTCGGCGAACATCGCGCCGGGCCGTTCGTCGCGGTTGTCGAGCAGCACATCGATGCCTTCAGCCTGCAGGTCGGCATATAACTGGTCGGCAGCCTCTTTGACCGCAGCACTTTTGTGATAACCGATGGGCACGATGGCGACATCGAAGGGCGCGATGGCGCGCGGGAACATGATGCCGCGCTCATCGTGGTTCTGCTCGATCGCCGCAGCGACGATGCGCGTGACGCCGATGCCGTAACAGCCCATTTCCATGATCTGTGTTTTGCCACCCTCGTCGAGGAATCCAAGTTTTAGGGCTTCGGAGTATTTGGTGCGCAACTGGAAAATGTGGCCGACTTCGATGCCACGGCAGAGTTCCAGCGATCCCTTGCCGTCGGGCGAGGGATCGCCGGTGACGACGTTGCGGATGTCGGCGACGGCGGGTACGGCGAAATCGCGGCCGATATTGGCGCCGGTGTAATGATGGTCGTTGGTATTGGCGCCAATGACAAAATCCGCCATCGCCATCACCGCGCGATCGGCGATTACCGTGCCGGTGTAACCTGCCGGCCCCAGCGAACCGGGATCGGCGCCAAATGCGGCGCGAATGGATTCCACGGACGAAAACGTCACCGGTTGTTTCAACTGCGCCAGTTTGCCGGCCTTGACCATGTTCAACTCATGATCACCGCGCACCAGCAGCAGCACCGGTTTGCCGTCGGCTCCGTCGACCACCACGGCCTTGACGGTATGTTGCGCCGGCACTTTGAGAAAGGCGCACAGCTCGGTGATGGTCTTGACGCCGGGTGTATGCACTTTGTGCAGCGGCAGTGTCGCTGCCGCGCGTGTTGCAGCCGGCGCCACGGCTTCCGCCAGTTCAACATTGGCCGCGTAATCGGATTGCGGGCAGTAGGCGATGGCGTCCTCACCGGAGTCGGCGAGCACATGGAATTCATGGGAGCCGGT
>CAMBCD010000118.1 GCA_945863085.1 Bordetella parapertussis | reverse complement strand
TCGACATCACGCTGCCTGCAGGCATGTTTGCAGGATTGACCGCGGGGTCAATCCGTAAAGCCCAGGAGAATCTGTACGCCGTCTATCAGGACGAGTGCGGCATCAACGTGATCCGCGTCGAGGAGCACATCTATGCCGGCCTGGCCACGAGCGCCGCGGCACGCGCCCTGAAACTCCGCGAGGGCGCCCCGATCCTGCGCGTTGAGCGCATCGCCTACACCTATCGCAACATTACGGTGGAATTCCGGATACGTGTCTTTGATGCCACCCGGTACCACTACCGAACCGTCGAAGGCAGCACCTAGGCCGTAACAGCAGCCGTGAAGCGCGATTCGCGCACTTGGTGCTCCCGCAATACCTTCCGGTCAATTTCAGGCCAGTAGCCCGGCTGGAGAACGATGTCGCCCCGGTCAAAAGGCAAGGGATTCGCGAACAGTCTCACCTTGGGTTTCAGGAATCCGTTCATGTCGCCGGCCTTGGAAAGGAAGCCCCGCGACACGCAGGCCTCCGTCCAGCACATGATTTCGGTGGCGACACCGTCCCCGAGGCAGAGCCCGAGGCCGAGATCCCGCGCCCTCGTCATCGATTGCAGGGCCCGCTCGACGCCACCGACGCGTTTGAGCTTGAGTTTGACATGCTTCACGTTTTTGACAGTCGCTGCCCGTTCGATGTCCTGAACATTGCGGATTGATTCGTCGAGCATCAGCGGCACCGTGGAGACTTCCGCCACCCTGGCATTCGCCTCCCATTCATCCGCCTCACAGGGTTGCTCGAACAGGACAATACCCTCGGGATCAAGGCTCGACGCGAAGCGCATGCCCTGCTCAAGACTGTAGCCCCGATTGGCATCCATGGTGATCAATGCACGGCCACGCAGGCCCTGTTGCACCCACCGCACGCGCTGCAGATCGTCATCCACGTCCCAGCCCACTTTGACTTTGAAGGTCCGATATCCCTGCCCGAGCCGCTCTTCGAGTTCCGGAAGGATGGTTTCCTGAGTGGTTCCCGATACAGGCACCAGCAAGGGGATGCGGGCCTCTTCTTTCGCAATCAGCGCCGGGTGGCGGGTCGCCATCGCCAATGCCGACAACATCGCGCACGACGCGAACGGCGCCGCGGAAACCTCGCGATCGATTTCGGCGTGAATCTCTGCCGCGGGCTTTCCGGCGAGTCGTTCGGCTTGCGCACAGCAGAACGCCCATGCGCCTTCAGCCGTCTCGGCCGTGGATCCCGCCGGTATGTAGGCCTCACCCCATCCCGTGCTGCCGTTCTCGCCGGTCATCTCGATGACGATGGGTTCGAACTCGGTGTAGGTTCGGAATGAAACCCGGTATGGCTTCGTGAGAGGCAGCTTCAGCTGTCGAACTACGATGTCGCGAATAACCATTTCGATGTCCCGCCTTTTGAGGTTGGTAAAACCCGCTGATTTACGTATCATACGGATGAGTTGAAAGACATTACAACAATCCGTCTTTAACCTCAATCCACTGGAGGAGCACGCATGAAGATTCGGCATGGGCTTGTCATCGCCACACTGATGTCAGCGGTCTGCAGCGCGCCGGCGATGTCATCCGAGAGCTATCCAACAAGGCCGGTACGGGTGATCGTGCCGTTTGCAGCAGGAGGCACATTTGATCTGGTTGCGCGTTCGGTCTCCCAGCGGCTGACCGAGGTATGGAAACAACAGGTTGTGGTCGACAACCGCCCCGGTGGCGCCACGATCATTGCAACAGACATGGTCGCCAAGGCAAGCCCTGACGGCCATACCATCTACCTTTCGCCGAATGCACTGGCGGCAAATCCGGCGCTGCACAAGAAACTTCCCTACGATGCGTTCAGGGACCTTGCCCCCGTTGTACTGATTGCGGCACAGCCCATGGCCTTGGGTGCCAATCCGGGTTTCAAGGCCCAATCCGTGAAAGAGTTGTTGGACATGGCAAAAGCACGACCGGATGCTTTGTCTTACGGGAGCGCGGGCATCGGCAGCGGTGGCCACCTTGCCGGCGAAATCTTCAAGGCAATGGCGGGAATCGAGATTTCCCACGTCAGCTACAAAGGGGGAAATGTCGCCATGATGGACGTCGTGTCCAACCAGATTCCGCTGGTCATGACGGGGCTTCCAAACCTGCTGCCCCTGCATCGTGCAGGCCGTATCCGGATTCTTGGAATCACCTCCGCCAAACGATCCCCGATTGAAAACAAGATCCCCTCGATCGGGGAAACGGTGACCGGTTATGACTTCAAGAACTGGTTCGGCTTTGTGGTGCCTGCGGCCACGCCAAAGTCCGTGATCAGAAAGATCAATGCCGACGTCAACAAAGTGCTCGATACCGGAGACACCCGCCAGAAACTCACCAATCAGGGATTCGATGTCTACGGCGGCACTCCGGAAGAGTTTGCCGCCACAATCAAATCCGATACGAAAATCTTTGCAGAGACACTGCGCAAGGCGGGCATCACGGCGAAATAGCAAAAGAAGGGGCGATTCGCCCCCCTCCACAGGCGATCCCGCCCGTGAGACATCGGGTTTTCCGCCTCCTTGCGTGCCACGCCCCGCTCAGGCCCGGAAGGGGCGCTGATTTACGTGAAGATGGGCGCCATTGATGCGCCGTTCATGCCGCGGCCGGTCAGCCCGGCAGGATGAACTATTCCTGCATCGGCAGCCGTTAGGGAATAAATGGGGGCAGTTCACACTGACCCCAATTGCACCGCAAATCAGCTTAATACTGACTTATGGCCCCGTCCGCCGCATGACTTTGCCGGTGGTTGCCATATCGGATTTGATAATGGCCGCAAGCTCTGCCGGAGTGCCCGGGACGGCTTCTGCCCCAGAGTCGAAAAGCTGCTGCTTGACGTCGGGCAGGTTGAGCACGCGGTTGATCTCCGTATTGAGTTGCTCGATCACTGCTGCCGGAGTGCTCGCTGGGGCAAACAGGCCCAGTATCGCGCGTGATTCATAACCGGGCAGGCCTGATGCGGCCATTGTCGGCAGACCCGGGGCCAGGGCAGATGGTGACGAGGTCGTGACTGCAAGCGCCCTGATCCTGCCTGCCTTGACGAATGGTGTTGCCGCGGCCGAGTTGGGAAAGCTGAGCTGGGTTTCACCCGTAATCAGCGCAAGCATTGAAGGGCCCTGGCCCTTGTATGCGACACGCACGATTTTCACGCCCGCCATCTGGTTAAACAGTTCGCCGGCGATATGCGACGAAGACCCGGTCTGTCCGGAGGAATAATTCAATTCTCCACTTCGCGCCTTGGCCAGCGCGATCAACTGCCTGACATTCTTTACGGGTAGCGATGGGTGCACCACAAGAAGATTGGGCGAGGTGATCAATTGGGAAATGGGCGCGTAGTCGCGCAGCGCATCCCATGCCACGTTATCCCGCACAAACTGTGAGATCCAGAGGCTTCCGCTCGCAAGCAGCAGGGTATAACCATCAGGCGGCGCTTTGGCCACCAATTCCATGGACAAAACACCGCCGCGATTGTCGACGATCACCTGCTGGCCCAGGCGCTCCGACAGCCTGGGCGCAATCACGCGCGCTGTCAGATCCAGGCTGCCGCCCGGTACAGTGGTGACGATTCTGATCGGCTTGACGGGAAAAGCGGATGCGTCATCTGCCAACATGAACCCTGAACAAACCAACAGCAAAGCTGCTTTAATCGCGCGAATGCAAAAGTGATTACGGATATCAGTCATTGCCTCACTCCTTTCACAGGAAGATGCCGATGCATACCGCAGTTGCAGATGCTTTGAATCAGCGGAACGCGGGTTTGGCCTTTAATGAGTCGGTCGGAAAAGCGCGTGGCGATTGGCCCAGGCCCATGGACACTATGGCACGAGCCATCTGCACCGCGGCAGGGAACGCACCGATCAGATTGATTTCCTGATAACCCTTCGCATCCAGGCCCGCACGCACTTCGCCAAGAAAACACTGCTGATGGGGTGAAGCAATGATCACCGAATCAGCCCCTTCCTTTTCAATGGCAATCGTAAATTGCTCAACCACTGCATTGACGAATTTCTGCACCTCGGGGGCATTGGCCCGCGCCGCGCCCTTGGGATACTTCCGCACCAGGGCCATGGTGCCTGTTGAAGAGAGTGAGACGTAGCGAACGCTCGTCAGTTTGTGATTCATCCCGTAGAGCTGGGCATTGCGCCGCACGATCATGGCTTGCGTGTCCGTCGTTGTCAGTGCACAAAATTTCTCACCCAGCAGCGAAGCAAAATGCATGGCCGAGTGAACCGGGTAGGCAACGGGCAGTGTCGACACGGACATGGCCGCGAGGAACCCGGGTTCGATCCCCGCCTGCGTGATCACGGCGTCATACTTGTTCATCGCGCACACCGCTTTGACACGTTTCACCACACCTACGGCGATATTCGTCACAACCTCGTCATCACGTGTTTCTGCTCCGTGATCGGTCGGATAACCCTCGTCGATCGTGATCTCCACGCCATCCAGCTGGCCTCTGCTCCGGAGACTGTCGACAAGATCATGCATCATGAAATGTCCCTCCTTTGGGTCGTAATTGACACCAGCGCGCTGATAAGGGGGTATGTCGACAATACGAATCACGGAGGCCTCCTGAGCATGTTTGTAAAACGTTTTATGAGTGCTTGGCGACTGTTTTTATTTTGCTTGCCGGAAGTCCATTTTGTAGAACTTCGCCACGCTCTAAAACAGGCTAGACTTTGATAACGCCGCAGTCAATCGTTCATTAAGTGGAACGGTATGACTTTTTATCGCTGCCACTCGACGGCCGGATCGCAGCAGCTGATACGGTACTGCTGCGCGAGGGGCGCACACTGTCGAATTAAGGATTGAACGGCGACCTGCAGACCTGGCGCGCTGCGTTTACACCCGGATCAGGTCAAGTGGTGCGTGGCGACCGCGCAATATGCCGGCGGCATCCATCCCCCACCAGCGGTCCAGCACCGTGGCATACAGCGCGCGGAAATCAACTGCGTGCTGCACGTTGCCCGTGCCGTCGAGTTGCCCGAGGTCGGGCGCCGCGCCGTAGAGTCCGCCGCGCACCCTGCCGCCCGCAACCATATGCACACTGGAGGTGCCATGGTCGGTGCCGCCGCTCTGGTTCTGCCGCGGCCGGCGGCCGAACTCGGCATTGGTCATGACCAGCGTGGATTCCCACAGGCCCAGTTCGCTGAGGGCGCTTTTCAGTGCAACGAGCCCTTCTGCCAGATCCTTCAGCAGGCGGGCCTGGCGCGCGAGCTGGCCGACGTGGGTGTCAAAGCCGTTGAGTGACAACTTGATCACCGGCACCCCGGCGCCGGAGGCGGCGACCTGCGCCGCGGTGCGCACCGCGTTGCCAAAGCCGCTGGCGGGAAACTGGGTGGCAAAGACACGATCAGCGCGCAGCCGGGCCGCGGCCTCCGTCACCGCCTGCTCCACCCGCAGCACATGGGCCAGCGCAGGATTGGCGACCGCCGGACTGCCGGGGGCCGCAAGCCGGGACTGGCGCAGGAACTGCTCGGGGTTGAGCAGCGTCACGGCGCGGCTCGCCACACCGGCGAGCGGACCCAGTTCTGCACCACCCACCACCACGCCGTCGGCCGCGGTGCCGGCCGGCAACGGTGCCGCCGCAAAAGTCCGGGTGAGCCAGCCCGCGTCCAGATACTCGCTGCTGCCGGCCGCCGTGTCCCAGATCTCGATCGAACGGAAATGGGAGAGATTGGGACGGGGATAACCCACGTTCTGCACCAGCGCGAGTTCGCCCGCCTGCCACAGGTCCATCATCGGCAGCAGTGCGGGGTGCAATCCGGTGTGCGCATCGACCGGCAACACCTGCTCCCGCGGGATCGCGATGCCGGGCCGCAGCCGGTAATACTCGGCGTCGGTATAGGGGATGACGGTATTGAAACCGTCGTTGCCGCCCTTCAGCTCGATCAGCACCAGCAGGCGTTCATAACCCCGCAGTGCTGCAGCAGCTGCCGGCAGCGGCAGCCATGTGGCGGCAGCCGCCGCACCCACCGCTGTCATGAATCCGCGTCTGTTCATCATTGGTCTCCCTTCGCCTACTTGCCTACTTGAGCTGATACGCGGAATCGAGCACCAGTTCGCGCAGATAATCCATTCCACTGCTGACGCCGCCCCCTGCATGCACCGGCGCCACGGCCAGCACCGCGCGCTCCAGCGGCATGCCGTTCACGCGCGTAAGCCATGCATCACCATCAAAACGCACCCGGCCCATGGCCACACGCGCCCGCTCCCGTCGTGCGGCAGCCGGTGTTGCCGCCGCAGTCATCATCATCTCCGCGCGGGCGGGACCCACGGCCAGACGGTCCTGGAACAGGGTGTCGAGCAACTGCTTCCGGCGCAGCAGCGTGGTGGCATTGATCCAGAGCTCGCCACCGGGCCAGCCCTTGACGTTGGGCGGGGCAAACAGCACCTGTCCGAACTGCCCCATGGCAAACACAAAAGGCAGCCCGTCCGGCACTTCGAACTCGAACTGCCGCAGCGTACCCACCACCAGATCGACCGGCGACTTCACCAGCACGCCGCGGTGTGCCGGTGCATAAAACGCATCCGAGGTGAACAACACGCGCAGCGCGGCGCGGATGTCGTAGCCGCTGTCGCGCAGTGCACTGGCGATGCGCGCCACCTCGGCCGGCGCGGGTTTGGGCGACACGAATTCCCGCCACAGCTTGTCCGCAATGAGTGCCGCCGTCTCGGGGCGCTCAAGCAGGATGTCGAGCACTTCATCGCCGCCGAAATTTCCCTGGCGGCCCAGCACCGTCTTGGGCCCGTCATCATGCTGCGCAGGCCGGAACACGAACTCGCCGGTATTCGGATTGATGCTCCAGCCGGTGAAGGCCCGCGCCACCTCCTTCACGTCCTGCTCGGTATAGTTTCCTTCGCCCAGGGTGAACAGCTCCATCAGTTCGCGTGCAAAATTCTCGTTGGGCCAGCCCTTGCGGTTGAAGGCGCTGTCGAGATATCTCACCATCGCAGGGTCGCGCGCCACGGCATGCAGCAGCTCGCGGAAATTGCCCAGCGCATGTTCGCGCAGCAGCACGTTCTGCCGGTACATCAGCTGCGGCGAAAGGACTTTCTGCATGCCGGACACAAAATGGTTGTGCCAGAACAGCGTCATGCGCTCGCGCAGCGGATCGGGCGTGACCAGCATCTGCCGCAGCCACCATTCGCGCAGCTCTATGCTGCGCTCAGTGCGCTCGACCTGGATGCGGGTGCGCGCCTCGGCATCCAGCGTGCGCAAGCGGCCCGGCGAAAAATAGGGCTCCTCCACCCAGTCGGGTTCGGACACCACGCCGCCCCGCACCGCAAGCAGGCGCTCGGTGGCCTGGGCACGCGTGAGCCGGGCATAACTCTCGACCTCGGCAATGCCTGCGCCCAGTCCGGCGCGATTGAGCAGGTGACGGGCGTCGTCATGACCCAGCGGGGCGGCCGCCGCAGGCAGCGCCACCCCGCCCGACAACAGCCACAGCGCAAGCAGCCGGGGCAGCAAGGCGCGCAGGTCGGTGCAGCGCCTTCCACCCATCATCACCGCGATCAGAAATTTCATTGAGCCACCCCGCCAATCAGACGCCACGGCCTGCCCGAAATCATACGGGCCATTCACCCGTTTCCGGCAACCCGGCACGGCAGTAATACTAGCCCCATCTGTCTGAAGCAGGCTGATGAAACCGGGCGATTTTGTGTAACCGTTTGTTACCCGGGTGACTGGGCAACCCGGCTTTCAAAGGGCTGGAATCCGCTCCGTCGAGCCGTTAGCATTCCCCATGCCGGACCCAGGACAAGCTGACCGCTCCATTTCAATAAAAACAATTCCGCAGAAGGATGTCCATGACCACCGCCCCATTCGATTTCACCCCACTCCTGCCTGCAAGCCTGCCACCCGCCGCCGCGCGCTGGACCGGCCGCGTCAAATTCGATTTCACCGGCGGCAACAATGATCCGGATGCGCTGCCGCTCGAAGGCCTGATCGCGGCGGCCGATGCGGTGCTGCG
>CAMBCD010000117.1 GCA_945863085.1 Bordetella parapertussis | reverse complement strand
ATCGGAACCAGCCGCGACGTTTTCACGGATGACGGCTTGCATGGTTTCCATGTCGGTATGCGGCAGGACTTCGGCCTTGGTGCGGCCACCGCGTTCCCGCATGCCGATCACGGCAGTCTTACCCACCGTTCCGCGACCGGCCCGCGCTTTTTTTGCGGAATGTTTGTTCCGTTCCTTGCCGCCGATATAGGTTTCGTCAATCTCAACAATACCGCTAAGGACAGTCGGGTCATTGCCGCAGGCTTCGCGCAGGCGTTGCAGGACAAACCAAGCGGATTTCTGCGTAATGCCGATTTCCTTGGACAGCTGCATGCTGCTGATGCCCTTGCGGGAGGTCACCAGCAGATACATGGCGTAAATCCACTTATGGAGGGGAACGTGCGAACGCTCGAAAATCGTCCCGGTGCGAACCGTGAAATCTTCCTTGCACTGGTTGCAGCGGTAGTAGCCACCCTTACGGGCCGTAATGCGCTCACCAAGGCCACAGCAGGGGCAGCGCGCCCCGTTCGGCCAAAGGCGCTTTTCCAGATACGTCCGGGCCGACTCTTGGTCGGGGAACATCTTGAAAAGTTCAAAGGTGCTTATAGTGATTTTGTCGCTCATTTTTCTCTCCAATCTGGAAAGAATTATGGGCTATATTTTCAAGGGAGTCAAGTATATAATTCCCATAAAAAAGGCAGGGCGCGAGCCCTGCCTTCTTCAAACCGGACAAATTACTTCTTGTCGGCTTTTTTCTCTTCTTTCTTGGCTTCAGCTTTCGGCGCGGCTTTCTTGGCTTCAGCTTTCTTTTCTTCTTTCTTCATGCCTTCTTCGTGCTTGGCGGCGATGGCGCCAAAGCTGACAGCGGCGAAGGCGGCGGCGATGATGGCGGCAAACAGTTTGTTCATGTGTTACTCCAAAATATTGAGGTTGATGTGGCAATGGACCGCCACTGCTTCATTAACGCGCATTCAGCTAGGCAGTTGACCGGTTTCATCCCAATGCCAGTAAGACCTTGCAGATATTCCCGGTTTGCCGACGATTACACGCGGGCCGGACTATAAACCAAATTCAAGGCTTGCGCGTGCACCAGGATGGAACACCAGTGTCGTGTAACGGAGACATCCGGCCTCATAAAAAGCCATGCGCGGCGATCCGCGAATGTCACGCATTTTTTACTTCACCGGCGGTTTCGCCAGCCCCAACTCCGTCAGCATGTCCTTGATTTCGCCATACTGTTCGCTGATGTAACGCGTGGTATCGGCGCTGTTGCGGTAACTGTTGGACATGTGCGCACTACTCAACTCCTTGTTCCATTCCTCGCTTTGTGTCAGCGTCTTGAACGCATTGTCCCAGTACGAAACCTGCGGTGCGCTGAGGCCCTTGGGCGCCACCAGCAGGCGCCAGTTGTCGGCAACCACCGGCAGGCCGGACTCCTTTGCCGTGGGCAGTTTCGCCAGCGCACCGGGCAGGCGTTGCGGCGAGGCAATCGCCAGCGGCCGCAGGGTGCCGGCCGCGTACGGCGGCGCGATCGAGGACGCCGAGTTGACCCACAACGCAACATGGCCGCCGAGTACCGCGGCCAGCGCTTCGCCGCCGCCGTTGTAAATGACCACCTTGAGTTTTTTGACGTCCGCCCCGGCGGCTTTCGCCAGCAGGCCGACGGCAATGTGGTTGGCGCCGCCGGCGCTGCTTGAAGTGCCGATCGACACGGCGCCCGGATCCTCCTTCAGCGCCCTGGCCAGGTCAGCGAGAGTTTTATACGGCGAGTCAGCCTTCACCGCGAAACCGATGTATTCGCTGATCAGCAGGGATATCGGCGTGAAATCGGTGTAAGTCACCTTGCTGCGGCCGGTGATGTGGCCGGTCACCAGATTGTATGAAGTCACCAGCAGATGGTGGGGATCGCCTGCATGTGTACCCATGTAGGCCCAGCTGACCGCACCGCCGCCGCCGGGTTTGTTGATTACAGCGGCCGGAAACGGCACGGCCTTGGTTTCCTGCCAGATTTTCTGGATCAGCCGCGCCGTGCGGTCGGTGCCGGTGCCGGCACTGTAACCGACGACAATTTCGATGTTGCGCTCGGGTTTCCACGCGCCTTGCGCATGCACCACACTGCCGGCCATGGCAAATATCAGCGCAAATCCCAGGACCGCGCCACTTTTTAACACTTTCATGTTGTTCCTCCCCGGATAACCATCTCCATCCATTAGAACCAACACGCCACCCCGGCGCAAGCAGAGGTCCACAAGGTATTCCACTCGAGACAGAATGCCCGGGATCAGGAAGCACGCACCATCCGGCTGCCGCGCTCCGCGATCATCAGTGTCGGCGCATTGGTATTGCCCGAAGTGATGTCCGGCATCACCGACGCGTCGATCACCCGCAGCCCGCCGATGCCGCGCACCCGCAGTTGCGGATCAACCACCGCCGTCGCATCATCCGCCCTGCCCATCTTGCAGGTACCCACGGGATGGAAAATCGTGGTGCCGATCTGCCCCGCCGCCCGCACCAGCTCTTCTTCCGTCTGATATTGCGGACCCGGCATGAATTCTTCAGGCGCATGCAGTTTCAGCGCTGCGGATTCATTGACAATGCGCCTCGTCAGCCTGATTGCATCCGCAGCCACTTTACAGTCTTCTGCGGTGGACAAGTAATTCGGCGCTATCGCCGGATGTGCGCGCGGGTCGGCTGAGATGATGCGCACCGAACCGCGCGAGGTCGGCCGCAGATTGCACACGCTGGCAGTAAACGCCGGGAAAGGATGCGGCGGCGCGCCGAAACGGTCCAGTGAAATCGGCTGCACGTGGTATTCAAGATTCGCTGTCGCCTGTCCCGGATCGGATCTGGCGAAGGCCCCCAGCTGTGACGGCGGCATGGTCAGCGGCCCCGTACGTTTGAACGCATACTCCAGACCCATTTTCGTCTTCGCCCACCATGAATCGAGCAGGGTGTTCAGTGTCAACGCATTCCGGACGCGAAACGCCAGCCGCAGCTGCAGATGATCCTGAAGGTTGTCGCCGACCGGCAGTTCATGCCTGACTGGAATTCCGTGCTGCTGCAACAACGCGCCGGGGCCGATGCCCGACAGTTGCAGTATCTGCGGGCTGCCGATGGCGCCGGCCGACAGGATGGTTTCGCGCTTTGCCGCGGCAAAACATGCCTCGTTATCCTGAAAAAATTCGACACCACGCACCTGCCGCCCTTCCAGCCGCAGTTTTTTCACCAGCGCACCGGTCACCACCTTCAGGTTCGGCCGCTGCAGGACCGGCCGCAGGAATGCTTTCGCCGCACTCCAGCGCATGCCGTTTTTCTGCGTCACTTCAAACCGCGATACGCCGAAATTGTCACCGCGGTTGAAATCCTCCGTCGCCGGGATGCCGGCCTCGATGGCCGCATCACGAAAAGCATCGATGATGTCCCACTGCACGCGCGGCGTCTCAATTCGCAGTTCTCCGCCGGCGCCGTGTTTTTCATCGGCGCCGCGCCAGTGGTCCTCGATGTCCATGAACAAGGGCAGCGCCTGCCGCCAGGACCAGCCGCTGTCACCGGTCAGCTGCGCCCACGCATCGTAATCACGGGCCTGGCCGCGCAGGTAAAGCATCGCGTTGATCGATGACGAACCGCCGAGCACACGACCGCGTGGATAGTTGATCACGCGGCCGTTTAATCCGGCTTCGGGCCCGGTGCGGTAACACCAGTCGGTGCGCGGATTACCGATGCAGTAGAGATAACCCACCGGAATGTGAATCCAGTGCCAGTTGTCCTTGCCGCCCGCTTCCAGCAATAACACTGAAACCGCAGGATCAGCCGACAGGCGGTTGGCCAGCAGGCAGCCGGCGCTGCCCGCGCCGACGATCACGTAATCCCAGGTGCCCGCAGCAGGGTTCATCACCGCGATTGTAATCGGGCCGGCAGCACGCCGTTTCCGGCCAGAAGAATCAGGCTTCCCCGTCCTGCGGCACCATCACCACGGAAGCGGCATTGTCGGCACTCGCCGCGCGGAACTGCTCCAGCATGCGGCGCAGGCAATCCAGAAACGCGACCGCATTGGCGCCCAGCGGCTGCCGCGCCTGGTAAACGTAACCGAACAGTATCCAGCGCTCCGGCTCCAGCGGCCGCATCACCATGCCGCGCAAATCGATCGCTTGCGCACAGATCCGGTCGAGCATGGCCACCCCCACGCCATCACGCACCAGCTGGCAGGCCATCAGCGAAGAACGGGTTTCCACCGCGTACTGCGGCCGCACCCCGCCGGACCCGAAAAAATCATCCACCTGCTGGCGCCAGCGCTGGCCCGGCCACAAGCCGAGCAGAGGCTCGGCCGCCAGATCCTGTGCGGTGACCACCCTTTTGGCAGCGAGGCGGTGTTTTTCCGGCAGCACCACCTCGACGCGCGCCCTGAACAGCGGCTTGTTCTCGATTTCCACCAGCGGATGCGATACCGGCAGCGAAATGATGCCAAGATCATAAAGCCGGGTGCCGACACTGCCCTCGATGCCCAAGCGCGACTGCATGTCCACCGACACGCGGATGCCCGGATGCTCGCGCCGGAACAGCGCCAGCGCCGGCGACACCAGTCCCTGGCCGATGCGCGGCGCGGTCACCAGCCGCAGTTGTCCCTGCGAACGCGAACGGATATCGGCCACGATGCGCGGAATCTCGTCAAAACCGGCCAGGATATGCTCGGCTTCCCGGTAAAAAGCCTCCCCCTGTCGCGTCAGCGTCAGGCGGCGGCGCGCGCGGGTAAACAGCGGCAGCTTGGTTTCCGTTTCCAGGATCGCAATCAGGCGGCTCGCGGCCGGCGCGCTGAGACTCATGGTTTCTGCTGCGGCCGCCAGCGAACCGGTGGACACCACCAGGCGAAACAGGCGCAAGGCACGGATATTCAGATCAAGGCTCCCAAGGCTACTTAACCTTATGTCTAAAAAGGATTATTCCTCCACTGTTGCGAAAAGTCGAATTAAACATCTAATAATTCTAATTTCATCAACAAGGCATTTGGTTAGACTGATTATGCAAAAGGCCACACAGCCATTAGAAAACCGGCCTGCATTCCCCCTACTCGAGGAGCCATCAGACATGACACACCCCGTCGCTTACACCGGATGCCTCGGCATCGCCCTGCTCGCAACAGTGATCGGCGGTGCCGCCATGGCCGCCGACTATCCCGGCCGGCCGGTCCGGCTGATCGTACCCTTCGCGTCCGGCAGCGCCACCGACACCTCGGCACGCATCTACGCCAACGAACTCAGTAAACAGATGGGGCAGCAGGTCGTCGCTGACAACCGGCCGGGCGCCGGCGGCGCCATCGGCATGCAGTTGCTGGCCAAAGCCGCACCCGACGGCTACACCATCGCTTATGCCGGCCCCGGCCCGCTCGCCATCAACCGCAGCGTGACACCAAACCTGCCTTACGATGTCGAGAAGGATTTTCAGCCAATCTCGCAGGCCGTGACCGCACCGATAATGCTCGCTGTCTCGCCGACCCTGCCGGTGAAAACGGTAAAAGACCTGATCGCGCTGGCGAAATCCAGACCCGACGACATGAGCAACGGCTCCGCCGGCACCGGCACCATCGGCCATCTCGCCGGTGAATACTTCAAAATGAAAAGCGGCACCCGCATTCTGCACGTACCGTACAAGGGCGGCGGCCAGGCTGCTATCGACGTGATGTCCGGACAGGTGCAGCTGATGTTTGATCCGATCAACGGCGTCTCGCCCCATGTGCGTTCCGGCAAACTCCGCGGCCTCGCGGTGACCAGCCTCAATCGCGCCAAGGCCTTCCCCGCCATCCCGACCGTCGCCGAATCCATCAAGGATTTTGAAGTCACGACCTGGGGCGGCATCCTGGCGCCGGCGGGCATCCCGAAGCCTGCATTGATCAGGCTCAGCGCGGAAATGCAGAAAGCGGTGAAATCGCCCACCGTGATCGAACGTTATGCTGTGCTCGGCGCCGATCCGATAGCCAGCACGCCCGAACAGTTCACCGCACTGATCCGCAGCGAAACCGCGAAGTGGGCGGAAGTCGTCAAACGCGCCATGCCCAAATAAAAACCTGACGATCCGGCACAGGCGGCGCTCCCGCCTGCGCCGGGCGCCTGCCCGCCCACGGCGGACGGGCAACAACCCACACCCTCATCGCGTCAACCATGGACACAAGCCCCGGTCGCCCGTCCCTTGCCGAAATCCGCGCACTGTTCACGCAGCGCAGCCTTTGGCAATCCTGGCTGGACATCGAAGCCACGCTGGCGGAAGTGCAGGCGGAACTCGGCGTCATCCCGCAGGCCGCTGCAGTGGAAATCCGCCGCTGCGCCAATTTCGGTCATATCGACGAAACCGCACTCGCTGCCGACGTGGTGCGCACCCGCTCCCCCATCCTGTCACTGGCGCGCGCGCTCGGCGACGCCTGCACGGGCGACGCCGGCGGCTATGTGCACTGGGGCGCCACCACGCAGAACGTGCTGCAGACCGGGCGCACGCTGCAGATGCGCCGCGCGCACACAGCCTTCATGCAGATGTTCGGCGACGTGCTGGACAAACTCGCCGCCCTCGCCGACAGCAGCGCGGACATGCTCTGTGCCGGCCGCACCAACCCCCGCCATGCGCTGCCGATCACCTTCGGCCTCAAGGTCGCAGCGTGGATCGAGGAACTGCTGCGCCACCGCGATCGCCTCGTTGCCGCCGAACCGCGGGTATTTCTCTCGCTGTGGGGCGGCGCCATCGGCGCCATGCATGCCTTCGGCGAACACGGCCCCGAGATCAACCGCCGCCTGTCGCAACGACTGGGGCTGCATGCGATGCGCGTACCCACGCGCGCCGGCACCGACCATGTCGCGGAATACGTGCTGCTGCTGGCGCTGTTCAGCGCGACCTGCTCAAAAATCGCCCGCGAGTTTTATGCGCTGATGGCCGACGAGTTCGGCGAGGTTTACGAAAGTCTTGGCGACGAAGTGGTCGGCTCCAGCACCATGCCGCACAAGATCAATTCCAAGGTGGCGGTGCAGGTCATCACCCTCGCCGCCCGGCTGCGCAGCCAGGTGCCGCTGGCGCTGGAAGCGATGCAGCCGACGCACGAAGGCGATGTCGCGAACAACCAGATGCTCTACGGGTTGATGGACACCATCTGTCCGATGGCCTGCGAACTGATCGTGGAGATGGATCAGTTGCTGGCCTGCATCCGCCTGGTGCCGGAACGCATGCGGCAGAACCTGGAAATTTCCGGGGCATTCATTGCCGCCGAAAACGCGATGATGGTGCTTGCCCCCTCTCTCGGTCGCAGTCATGCGCATGATGTATTGCACCACGCCGTCGCCGAGGCCGCGACCAGCGGCGTCGCACTGCCGGAACTGCTGCTGCAGGATGAACAGGTGCGCAGCGCCGTCGACGAACCGGCATTGCGTGCCGCACTGGACCCGGCCAATTACACCGGACACAGCGCAGCCATGGCGAAGGAAATGGCCGCCGCCGCCCGCTTCGCAGCGGACGCACTGCGCCAGCGCGGATCACCGCACAACTGACTGCACAGCCCGGCAACCCCTTTGGAAAGAAGCGACCCCATGCAGCACCGTGCAATCTCCGCCATGAAGTCATTGCTGCTTACCGCCGCATTCCTGCTGACTGCAGCCGCCCAGGCCGCGACCCCGGCCATCAAGGCGCCGCAGGTCGACACGCCGAAACGCATACTGTTCGTCGGCAACAGTTATTTCTACTACAGCGGCAGCGTGCACTTCTACGCGCGGCGCATCGCGCTGGCCGCCGATCCCGTCTGGGCCAAGCCCTTCCAATACAAGGCGGCGACCATCGCCGGTTCACCACTCGCCCACCACAGCATCGAGCCACTGACCGAACCCGGCAAGCTGGGAGTCAAAGAGCCCTGGGATGTGGTGATTCTGGGAAGCGAGAGCATTGATGCAATGTCCGAAGTGAGGCGCGCGAATTTCCGCCGGACGGTGATCGAGTTCAACGAGGTGATCAAGAAACGCGGCGGCACAACCGCCTTGTACATTAATCAGGCACATGTCAAACCGAGCAAA
>CAMBCD010000116.1 GCA_945863085.1 Bordetella parapertussis | reverse complement strand
GAGCTCGCAACCAAACTCGCGCATGATGCGCGCCGGTGCCTGCGCCGCATCGAAGGCCTGCTGGCTGGTGTAAAAATGCAGGATGCCGCGTTCGAGGTGATCGAACTCGATGCCGGTCTCTGCGCGCAATTCCTGGAGCAAACCGCGGCTGTAGAGCCCGAGATTGACCAGCTGCCGGATGTTGTGCCGCGTGCGCGCGGGTGTGCATTCGCGCAGGAATTCCAGGCACCACTGCCATTGCCGCAGATCGAGGCGCGGCCGGAACAGCAGCGGCGCGTCTTCGCTGAACATCCACTTAAAAACTTTCAGCGGCGCACCCGGATGGGCCCAAGGTTCGGCATGGCTGACGGAAATCTGTCCGCCGTTGGCAAAACTGGTTTCCAGTCCGGCTGCCGGCCGGCGTTCGATGACGCTGACCTCGTGCCCGGCTTTGGCCAGGAACCACGCCGCCGTGGTGCCGACCACGCCGGCACCCAATACGATCACTTTCATTAAAACACTCGCCGCCCGTGAATTACGCGATCAGCGCCACTTCGTCCCCGACCCTGATCTCGCCGCCAGCCCCGCGTGTCAGCATACCGACGCCCAGCACGGGTTCTTTTTGCGCAAACGATCGCATCAGCTGCTGCATGACCTGCAGGTCACGCTCGCCGGTGACCGGATTGGCATGCGTCGCCAGGCAGCGCACCTTGGACTTCACTACGTCAAACTCGACACCGCCGATGCGGATGCTGCGGCCGATCCAGGATTGTTCAGCCCAGGCCTCGATGCCTTCGATCGCGATGTTGGAACGAAAGCGGTGTTCGCTCAGTTTCGGATCGCGCAGCGCAAGGGCCGCCGAACTGATGGTCTCGCGGCTGTGCAGGGTCACCTGCCCGGCCTCGTTGTCCTGGTAACGCGGCGTGACGCCGTCACCGATCAGTTTCAGCGGCAGACGGTCGGGATGGTTGCGCAGCGGGTGTTCCCTGAGGCTTAACACATACGCAGTCAGCGCCTCCACCAGACGGCCGCGGCCGGCATCATCGAGTTTTTCATCGGCCAGCACCTGGCTGCCCAGTGCGATCTTCAACCGCAATTCACGGTGATCAAACTTCGTGGTCAGCCGCGCCAGTCCCGGCGTGTTCGCCAGCACGATGCCTTCGTACTTGCGGCACCACTGGTCGTCGGCCACCGGCGCATTGGCAAAACGGAGGGCGAGCACACGGTCACCCGCAACACGGCCTTCAGGCAGCACGGTCAGCGAGTTGCAATGTTCTGGCGTGAAGCCCTTGAGCGGGTAACGGTAGAGGGCGACGATGCGGGGCATATGCGCCCATTCTACGCGACGCTTCGCGGCAAACCGGCTCAGGCCGTAAAAAAACTCCTGAAATGGTCATGGATGCGGTCCGGCATCTCCTCCTGCATGTAATGGCCGCAATCCAGGGGATCCGTCCTGACGATGTTCGAAGCATAGTTGCGCCAGATGTCGGCGAATTTCTGCGCGCGCTCCGGCGAATGGCCGCGTGCGCCCCACAACAGCATCAGCGGCATTTCGAGCTTTTTATCCTTGTCAGCGGTATCCATCGCGAAATCGCAGGTCGCCGTCGCCCGGTAATCGCGGCAGGAACCGGTGATGGTTTTCAGCGTGTAGCAGCGGATGTATTCCGCCATCGCGGTATCGGTCAGAAAACCGAGGCCGGTACCGCCGCGGATCAGCATGCGGCTCTTGATGAAATACTCCGCCGGCACCGCGCTGATCAGGCGTTCAGGGAAAGGTTCCGGCTGCGCCATGAACGCCCAGTGCCAGGTGCCGACCGCCCAGGCCTTGGTGATGTTGTTCCACACATAGTGGTTGGGAATGATGTCCATCAGGCACACCTTGAGGATGCGCTGCGGATGGTCCATGCACAGCCGGTGCACCGTGCGTCCGCCGCGGTCATGCCCGGCGACGAAAAAATGTTCGTAACCGAACTGGTCCATCAGATCGACCAGGTCCTGCGCCATTGAGCGAAAACTGAAATTGACATTGTCCGGCCCCGCGTCCGGCAGCGAGCTGTCGCCGTAACCGCGCAGGTCGGGCAGGATCACGTGGTAATGCTGCGCCAGGCGCGCCGCGATTTTGTACCAGCAGCTATGGTTTTGCGGATTGCCGTGGACCAGCAGCAGCGGCGGGCCCGAACCGCCATGCCGCAGCCGGATGACGGCACCGCCGGTGCGCACGTCGACATGTTCAAATCCAGGAAAATGTGCGGCCACCTCCGCACTGCCCCAGCCAGTCGGATCCCGCAGGTAGTCGGCGGCGGTCGCTGCCGCCATGATTTTCAAACCGGTCATGACTGCTCCTCGGCGGTTGCTTGTTAGCGGAGCATTGTTTATCTTGGTGTTTCAAAATGCAATGAAGCGCAAGACATGCTGGACTCAGCGCATGCCCCCCAGCCCGAATGACTCCCTGATCCACTTTTATTTCAGCCACACACAAGGAACATTGATGAAACTTCTCGTATTGCCCGGTGACGGCATCGGCCCCGAAATCACTGCCGCCACGCTCGCCGTCCTCGACCGCGCCAGCACAAAATTCAAACTCGGCCTTGAATGGGATACCCGCGAAATCGGTTTCGGCGCCCTGAAAAAACACGGCTCGACCTTCCCCCTGGAAATCCAGGAAGCTGCGCGCAAGGCGCCCGGCATCATCCTCGGTCCGGTGTCACATCTCGACTATCCGGCGAAGGAACAGGGCGGCATCAATCCTTCGGGTTGGCTGCGCGTGCAGCTCGACCTGTTTGCCAACATCCGGCCGGCAAAATCACGCATGGGCATGGGCCTCACCGGCAAACCGATCGACCTGGTGATTTTCCGCGAATGCACCGAGGGTTTCTACGGTGACCGCAACATGTTCATGGGCCGCGGCGAATTCATGCCGACCGAAGACGTCGCGATCGCCATCCGCAAGGTCACCGCGAAACAGTCGCGGCGCATCAGCGAAGTGGCCTTTGAATGGGCGCGCAAGCGGCGCAAAAAAGTCACGGCCGTGCACAAGGCCAACGTGCTGCACATGTCCGACGGCCTGTTCCTGCGCGAGGTGCGCGCGGTGGCGAAGAATTACCCCGACGTCCAGCTCGATGAAAAAATCGTCGACGCGATGGCTGCACTCCTGGTGCGCATCCCGGACCAGTTCGACTGCATCGTCACCGGCAACATGTTCGGCGACATCCTGTCGGACGAAGCTTCGGAATTGTCGGGTGGACTCGGCATCGCCGGCTCAACGATGACCGGCGACACCGCCTGCTGCGCGCAGGCCCAGCACGGTTCCGCGCCCGATATCGCCGGGCAGGACAAGGCCAACCCGGTGTCGCTGCTGCTGTCATCGACGATGCTGCTGGAATGGCTGGCGACCAAACACAAACGTCCGGAATTCGATGCCGCCGCCAAGGCCATCGAAGCCGCCATCGACGCCGCACTGCAATCGCCGGAGACGCGCACCGTTGATCTCGGCGGCAAACTCGGCACGAAGGCGTTTACGGCAAAACTCGTCGCGGCGATCTGAGCCGCGCCTGCACTGTTATTTTTGCTGATCAGCCGCCGGACGCGATTCCGGCGGCCCCTTCAGCTCCACCGTATTGCCTTCGGGGTCGCTGATATACACCGAGGGCCCGTAGCCGTCGGCGCCGTAGCGTGATTTGATCTCGCCCGGCAGCACACCATGGCGGATCAGCTGCGCGGTCAATGCGCCTGGATCAAACGGTTCAATGCGCAGGCAGAGGTGATCCAGGTTGCGCCCTTCGGCGCCGGGCGCAGCCCCGCCCTTGCGGCCGATGTCACCGTCCACCGCGACCAGGTCGATCAGCGAATTGCCGGCGCGCAACTGCGTCAGGCCGAGCTCCGGCCGTTCGCGCTCCAGCGTGCAGCCCAGCACCGTGCAATAAAAATGCACCATGCGCGGCACATTGGCTGCGCGTAATACGACATGGTCAAGGCCGAGGATGCTGAACATGTTCCAGACTCACAAAGAAAACCGCCGCAGCAGATGCTGCGGCGGTGCGGCGGGCAATACAGATTGGCAAAATATTGCGAATTTATATAAGTTATTGATTTTAAACAAATATTTACTTATTAATGTCGCCCATGCACAGGTATTTCACCTCGACGAATTCCTCGATGCCGTACTTGGAACCCTCGCGACCGATACCCGACTCCTTGATGCCGCCGAAGGGCGCGATTTCGTTGGAAATGATGCCGACGTTGATGCCGACGATGCCCGACTCCAGGCCTTCCGCGACACGCCAGATGCGGCCGATGTCGCGGCTGTAGAAATACGCTGCCAGTCCGTACTCGGTGTTATTAGCCAGTGTCAGCAGTTCCTCTTCGGTCTTGAAACGATACAGCGGCGCCACCGGGCCAAAGGTTTCTTCATGCGTGACCTTCATGTCGGTGGTCACGCCAGCAAGCACTGTCGGCTGGAAAAACTGCCCGCCCTTGTCGTGGCGCTTGCCGCCGGTCAAAAGCTTTGCACCTTTGCTCAGCGCGTCCGCGATATGCTCCTCAACCTTCTCGACCGCCTTCATGTCGATCAGCGGACCCTGCAGGTTGCCGTCCTCGAGCCCGTCGCCAACCTTCATCGCGCCAACCTTGTCCGACAGCATTTTCGCGAATTTGTCATAAACAGCATCCTGCACAAAAATTCGGTTGGCGCAGACGCAGGTCTGACCGGTGTTGCGGAACTTGGAGGCCATCGCGCCCTCCACCGCCGAAGCCAGGTCGGCATCGTCGAACACGATGAACGGCGCGTTGCCGCCGAGTTCCAGCGATACTTTTTTCACCGTGGTCGCACATTGCTGCATCAGCAGCTTGCCGATTTCGGTGGAACCGGTGAAGGTGAACTTGCGCACCAGCGGATTGGTGGTCAGTTCCTTGCCGATGGGACTGGCGGAACCCGTCACCACCGACAGCACACCCTTGGGAATGCCGGCGCGTTCAGCCAGTTCGCACAGCGCCAGTGCGGAATACGGCGTTTGTGATGCAGGCTTGATCACCATGGTGCAGCCGGCGGCCAGCGCCGGGCCGGCCTTGCGCGTGATCATCGCGTTCGGGAAATTCCACGGCGTCACCGCGGCGCAGACCCCGATCGGCTGCTTGATGACGACAATGCGTTTGTCCGGGGCATGGGTCGGAATGGTGTCACCATAGATGCGTTTGCCTTCTTCGGCAAACCATTCGATGAACGAGGCTCCATAAGCAATCTCGCCACGCGACTCGGCAATCGGCTTGCCCTGCTCGACCGTCATCAGTTTCGCCAGGTCCTCCTGGTTGGCCATCATCAGTTCGAACCATTTGCGCAGAATGATCGAGCGTTCCTTGGCGGTTTTTGCGCGCCAGGCCGGCCAGGCCGCGTTGGCGGCCTCGATCGCGCGCCGGGTTTCCGCAACGCCCATTTTCGGCACCGTGCCGACCTGTTCACCGGTGGCCGGGTTATGCACGGCCAGCGTCGACTTGTCATCGGCATCCACCCAGGCGCCATCGACATAACACTGCTGGCGGAACAGGCTCTGGTCTTTCAGTTCAACTGCGGGTTTGGCTTTTTGCAGCATGACTTCCACTCCTTGGGCTTGAAAATGAACCCGAAAATGCACCGGAAAATGCGCCAGAATATGCAAACTGAGGGCGCGATGACCACTACTTGCAACTCAGCGGGAAAGTATAACAAAGGGCGTCAGACCAATCCCCGACCAATGACCATGCACTGAATCCGTGCATCGACGGGCGCCGTGCCGCCTTGAACTGGACGAAACGGATCCTGCCGCGGATCGACTGCGGGCCGGTAAACGGTTGTATATAATGCCGAAACAGTTTGCTGCAACACATCAAAAAGGACTTGCACATGCTTCACCTCGCCCGCCGTTTGCGATTGGCCACCGTCTGCGCAATCGTCAGCCTTGGCGTACTCGGCGGCTGTGCCTCCACCAACGATCCCCGTGATCCGCTGGAACCGCTGAACCGCGGCATCTACCAGTTCAACGATGGCGTCGATACCATGTTGCTGAAACCCGCCGCCGAGATCTACCAGGGCATCGTGCCGCCCATCGCCCGCACGGGGGTCAGGAACGTCTTTAACAACCTGAATGACGTCATCGTCGCACTGAACAATCTGCTGCAGGGCAAGGTTAGCGAAGCGCTGTCGGATGTCGGCCGCATCGCGATCAACACCACCGCCGGCCTGCTCGGCCTGTTCGATGTTGCAAGCCCGGCCGGGCTGGAAAAACACGAAGAAGACTTTGGCCAGACGCTCGGTTACTGGGGCGTCGGCGACGGTCCTTACCTGGTACTGCCGTTTATCGGCCCGCGCAATTTGCGTGATACGGGCGGCCTGATCGTTGATTCCCTGACAGACCCGGTGACTTACATCGACCCGTCGCGCGATCGCAATCAGGTGATGGGGCTGCGCCTGATCTCGCGCCGCGCGGAACTGCTCAGCGCCAGCAAGTTGCTGTCGGTGGCTGCACTGGATGAATACGAATTCGTGCGCGATGCCTACATCCAGCGCCGCCGCAACCTGATCTACGACGGAAATCCGCCGCGTGAAGCGCGTGAGAAAGACGCCGCGATTGACGTCAAACCGCTGGTGGGCACCACGCCGCCCGCGGCAGCACCGGCAGCAGAAGAAGTCTCAGGCACTGCGGGGGCTCCGGCTGAAGAGGAGACTGCCGGCCAAAATCGCCCGGAAGAGTTGTCGCAGTCAAACAGTCCTGCCAGCATCGCAGCGGTTTCTGCCACGGTTATTCCTTCAGCACCCGTACCGCTGGTCCGCGTCTGGCTGCCTTGATCCGGATCGCTTAGTCATTCCCTGGCCGTCGCGGGCGCAGTTCCTGGCCCCGACGTTGTCTTTTTCACGTTGTCCATCACCGCCATCGCCGAACTGACCAGTGTCGCCACATCGGCAACGTTGGCCGGCACGATCAGCGTATTGTTGGTGCGCGCCAGGTGCGCGAACGCATTGACATACTGCTTTGCCACATCCAGGTTCGCCGCCTGATTGCCGCCCGGTGCGTTCAGTGCGGCGGCCACCGAACTGATCGCGGTCGCAGTCGCTTCGGCAATCAGCTGGATGCGTGCCGCCTCACCCTGCGCACGGTTGATCGCAGCAGTTTTATCACCCTCGGACTTCAGCACCGCCGCCTGTTTCTCGCCGTCGGCAAGGTTGATTTCCTCCTGCCGCTGGCCCTCTGATTTGGCGATCAGCGCGCGTTTCTCCCGCTCCGAGGTGATCTGCGCCTGCATTGCGCGCAGGATCGCCTCCGGCGGCGTCAGGTTCTTGATTTCATAACGCAGCACCTTGACGCCCCAGGTGCGCCCTGCCTCGTCGAGCACCGCCACCACCTGGCGATTGATCTCGTCACGGCTTTCGAAGGTCTTGTCGAGTTCCATCTTGCCGATTTCCGAGCGCAGCGTGGTCTGCGCCAGCTGGGTCACGGCGGATACGTAATCGGAAGAGCCGTAGGACGCGAGCTTGGGATCAGTGACCTGGTAATAAATGATGCCGTCCACGCCGAGCTGCGTGTTGTCGCGCGTGATGCACACCTGCTCCTGCACGTCGAGCGACGTCTCCTTCAATGAGTGCCGATAGGCGACACGGTCGAGGAAAGGCACGATCACGTTCAGCCCCGGTTCGAGCACGGAATGGTACTTGCCCATGCGCTCGACCACCCAGGCCATCTGCTGCGGCACCTGGCGTATCGATTCGATGGCCACCACCACGCCCAACGCCACCACAAAAAACGGCAGGGCAAACGAACGCTGGTCGAATGCAATCAGCAGCCCGGTCATGAACACAACGATGATCAGTTTCGGAAACATGGCTCGCCCCCTCTGTTGATTATTAAAAAGTCCATAAATAATGACAAAAACATGCCTCTGACGAGGCTGCCATGCTTTTGGATAACATCAATAGGCTCAGTGCGGGTTTATTGCGGTTTGACCGCAGACACGCGCAGCGTGTTGCCGTCCACCGCATGGATGTAGAACACCTTGCCGCCCGGCGTGCGATCACCGCTGACCT
>CAMBCD010000115.1 GCA_945863085.1 Bordetella parapertussis | reverse complement strand
TGTTGCCGATCCCGAAGTCGCCAAGGATTGCCAGCACATCAAGGCCGCTGAACTCGCTCTCCTTGTTCACGTGATCAACAAAGCCGCTGGTCTTGGCAAGATCCAGTTCAATCTCCCGGCAGGTCATGGACTCCTTCTCGTAACTGGTGAGGGGGCCCTGACGTCCGTAGTTCTTGGTCGCGCAGCCTTGTACTGCTGACAAGGCGAGAAGCACGGTGGCAACAACGACTGCATGGGACATGGTGTTCTCCTTGATGGTGTTGGTTAGCCGAAGGCTTAACTGCCGACGTGCATCTGATAGCTGGCGCCGTTGGAGAAGGTGCAGGTGCCTGCGCCCTGGTAGGGCGTGCTCATCTGGTAATCGCAGCGGGCGAAGGTGCCGCGGCTGCCGTATGCGCTGGCTACGCCGCGTCGTTCCTCACCGGACACGCGGGTTGCTTCGCCAACCAGTGACTCGCCCTGATATTGGAACTGGAAGCGCCCCTTGCCGCTCATCATGTTGGTGACCTGGCCGGTCAATACACCGGTCTGGTTGGCGAGATCATTGGCGGGGTAGAGACGCACACTGAGCACAGCCGGTGCTGGTCCTGCCGGAACCACTGCCGGTACTGCGGGGGCGCCGGATCCCGGCACGATCGGTGCGGTCGAATAAACGTAATGCTGCCGGCCGTCCGGACCGGTGCTGACCGGCATGACATAACAACCCGACAACAGCAGCGCGGAGCAGGCTAGTGTGCCGCCCAGTCGCGATACCTTGTTGCTGAAAACCGGGGAAACCGCGTGAATGATGCTTTTGCAGGTATTCATATGCCCTCCTGAAGTGATGTGGTGTCACTCAGGCGGCGGGCAGTACGGTGTTGAGGACTTCCCGGGCCGCTGCGTGACGGGAGGCATCCTCGATCCGCGGCGGTAGCGGATCGCTTACCGCTGGCTTACCTATGACTTACTGATAAAAATACCAATTAAAACAATCGGTTATTTTGTTCTGGCTGCATTGAAGCAGACTCGAGCAGCTTCTCATAATGAGCACGGGTTTCCGCCGAAGGTTCGCTGTGCAGCGTTGCCACGAATGTTTTGCGGCAGCGATCATAGGTTTCGGCGATGTCGGCACGACGGCCGAGTTGCGCGTAGCAGGTCATCAGCTGGCGGTACAGTCCCTCGGCAACGCCGTCGACCTCGATGACCCGTTCCAGCCAGCTGACGGCGCGATCCAGCGTACCGGCTTGCTGCGCATAGCGGCATGCCTCGTGCAGTGCGCGGGTCAGGCGATGGCGGAGTCGTTCACGTGCCGCGAACATCCATGGCTCGTCCGGTTCGTTGCTGAGAAAAGGACCGGCGTAGAGTCCCGTCATGCGCTCGCACAAGCCGTCCAGTTCTTCCTGGGCTATGCTTTCGCGCGACCTTCGCAGGAGCGCCTCGATGCGGGCTGTGGTCTGCTCGAACGCCCATGCGTCTGTCCAGACGAGGCGCCCGTCAAGCGACAGCTTGCCTTCGGAGAGATGCAGCGCACGATCATCGCCCAGCAGCTTGCGCAGACGGTGCAGCGTTGTTGTGAACGAGCGGTGCGCCGAGTCGCCGTCGATGCGCGGCCACAAGGCTTCGGTGATGCGTTCGACGGGCACCTCGCGCGCGCCGCTGGCAATCAGCACGCGCAGCAGGTCCAGTGGCCGGCGCTGGGCCTTGCCGCTGAAGGTAACCGGCTGGTCATTGCGCAGCAACCGGAACTGGCCCAGCGTGCGCACCCGGTAAGGCCAGGGCCAGTCTGCGATGGCGGAGTCAGCGGCATCCAGCAGCAGCTTGCGACTATGGATGATATTTGACACGAACTCGCGCTCGATGCCCGCCTCCAGGGCATGGCTGCACAGTTTCGCCAGCATGTCCGGGCGCCACAGCAGAAAGCTCAGATAGTTGCGCGGCTTGGCGATTTCGAGAGCCAGCTTGAGCGCACGCAATCCGGATCGGGGCCGCTTGCCGCTTTCGAGGGCGACATGGGCGTACATCATCAGGCCGGTGAAATCGAGCAGGTGGTTGGGGATGTTGCGGGCAGTGTCGTACACCCGCTGGAAGTGTGCAAGCGCGCTGCGAAGGTCGCCTGCTTCATGGAGTACATGGGCCGCAGCCATGCGGCACAACGCTTCGAAATGCGGGCTGCCGAGTTCGATCGCTGCCGTCAGCGCCAGCCGCTGCTGTTGAAACGCCGTGGTGCTGTCGCGTCTGAGCAGTGCGAGCCAGGTGGCGAACAGGTGGTGCAGGCAGGCGTCAAAGCGCGCCCGCGGGCCGGCCAGTGCGGTGGATTCAGCGAGCATGCGCGCTGCGATATCGAGGTCGCCGTCCGCGAGTGCGCCACCGGCGCCGTAAGCCAGCAGCTGATGGGTCATCACATGCGCACCGGTGCCGCGTTCGATTTCGAGACCATCATGAACGGCGCGCAGGCAATCCGCAGTCTGCGCGGTCAACATGTAATAACTGGCCTCGGTCAGTTTGAGCATGCCGAGTGCGAATAGCGAGGCGTCATGCTGCGCGAGCACCGGTTGTAGTCCCTTGATGACTTGCTGCGCCTTGGGATAATGGCCCGCCCATGCAATGCTGAGGGCCACACGTGTTTCCACATGCATGCGCAGGTTCAGGTCGGGTTGGCTGAGAGAGGCGGCGTAAGCCCGTTCAACCCAGTACTCGAGGTCCGGATGCTGCGGCTGCCGCACGATCATCGAGGCGGAAAGGCTGCTCGCGACGCGCGCTTCCAGGCCCGCGTCGAGAGCGCCGTGATGCTCGCGCAACAGGGCGTCGGTGTCGGTGATCCAGCGGTCAAGCAATGCAAAGTCGTCGAGCTCGTAGAGCACCGCGTCCATTGCGCCTGCGCCGGTCAACAGCAGGCCGCGCGGATCGGGAGCAGCCTGCTGGCGAAACAGCGCATGGGCCTGTTCGTAGAGCAGCCGGGCTTCGCGCGGCGAGATCGACACCCGGCTCAGCGCCAGCCAGTAGAGCACCCAGGGATGCTGTTGTTGAGTTTCACTGGGCAGTGCGTACACCCATTGCGCCACGGTTTCACCCATGCCGCGGTCGAGCATGACGGCTGCGTGCGCCTCGATGATTGCAACGATACGCTGCCAGTCGCTGTTTTCGCGCAGCAGGGTGATGGCTTCCGCAGGCTGACCGGCGGCCACCAATACTTCGGCTGAGTCGCGACGGAGCCGGGCGCGGCGTTCCTTGTTAAACGACTCGTTGACGCGGGTGAGCAGGAATTCGCGCATCAGCGGGTGGTATTGATAGACAACCTGTGGCTGCGCCTGTTTGAGTGCGACGAACTGGTTGTTGTGGTACAGCTCCGCGAGCATCGCACCGCTGTCGGCGTTGCCGGTCAGGCTCTCAACCATGCTCGCGGTCATCTGCGGGAGGTATGCCGTGGCGAGCATCAGGTCGCGGGTGCGCGTGCCGGTTTTCTGGAAAATCTCGCCGGCCAGGTAGTCGAACACCAGTCCCGGCGTTGACAGGTCTGCCGGTGCGGCGAGCGGGTGCGAACTGGGCGCCTGATCCATCATCAGGATCAGGCCGGCAGCCCAGCCCTGGGTTTTTTCGTAGAGGTCTGCCAGAGCCCCGGTCGCAAGACCGAGTCCCCGCTGCGCGACGATGGCGTCGGATTCCTCGCGTGTCAGTCTCAGTTCAGGCCAGCCGATGACTTTCATCGCCCGGTTGGCGCGCAGTCTTGCCATCTGTGCCGGCGGCTCGCTGCGGCTGATGATGGACAGCCCGCCGCCCACCGGCAACTCGCCCAGCCCGATGCGCATGACTTCATGGAACGCGGATTGCGGCGGCACCTCGTGGTAACCGTCGAAGATCAGTGCGAACTGCTCTCCGAGTCGCTGATAGAGGGCCTGGAAATACCGCCGTGCGAACGTCGGCAACCCGGCGTGGTATTCGGGCGCCAGTTGCGGCAGCCGCGAAGTTTTGCGCCTGGCATGGCGTGCGGTGGCCAGATCCAGGTAGTAGAAGAACGACGCGACGTCGGCGTCGCTCTCATCCAGTTGATACCAGATGGACGGGAGCCTGGCGTGTTCGAGATAGCTGGCGGCGACCGTGGTTTTGCCGCAACCCGGGGGGCCGGTGACCCAGATTATGGAGTCGCCGCGCGTCTGATCAAGCAGGCGAAACAGGCGATCACGCGGAATGATGCCAGCGAGACTGGGTCTCGTGGTTTTGGCGAGGGATACCGGTTGCGTGGCCATGCGTGGGCAGCACCCATAGCATCAGTTGGCGAAATTCTATCTTACTTTTTGAGCTGGCCCACCCACGTTGCGGTAGTCGTGCCGGCATATATTGCTGTAAAGTCGCGCCACGGTTGCGGAAGAACTGCAGAAATAATGCGGCGCTGCAACTACAGCAACAGGAGGAGTCGAATTGTTTCCGTTCACGAGCGGTGTATCGATGTCGGGCGACGATACGGCAGGATACCGTCATGATTGAAGCCATCATCGCCGGCCTGACGGCATTGCTGACGCCGCAGGCTCTGCTGTTCATGCTGATCGGCGTGGTCTATGGACTGGTCATCGGCATCCTGCCGGGCCTCGGCGGCGTGGTGGCGATGGCGCTGCTGCTGCCATTCACCTATGGTTTTGAAACCGCTGCCACGCTGGCGCTACTGCTCGGGGCACATATCGCGACCATCTGGGGCGATTCGGTCACCAGCATCCTGTTCAGTGTGCCCGGCTCGGCCAAGGGCCTCGCGCTGTGTTTCGACGGTTATCCAATGACCAAGCAGGGACAGGCCAAACGCGCGCTGGCGGCCTCCGCCACCGGCGCATTGATGGGCGGCATCATCGGCGCGATATTTCTTGCGCTGTGCATCCCGCTGATCCGTCCGGTGATCCTTGCGCTCGGCCCCAGCGAGTACCTGATGATGGCGTTGTGGGGGTTGACCGTGATCGCCACATTCAGTGAAGGCTCGCTGATGAAAGGCCTGACTGCCAGCCTACTCGGTGTGCTGGTGGCCTTCATCGGGCTTGATGTGGTGACCGCAACGCCGCGCTTCACCTTCGGCAGCGAATTCCTGATGGACGGCATTTCCTTTCCGGTGGCGATGATCGGTCTGTTCGCGGTGTCGGAGATGATGAAACTCGCAATCAAGGGCACACCCATCGTCGATCGTTCGCTGGTCAAGGAAGAGAGCACCATATGGCAGGGTGTGTGCGACGCGTTCAGGCACTGGTGGCTGGTGGTGCGTTCCAGCCTGCTCGGGTTATGGATCGGCGTTTTGCCGGGTGTCGGCGCCAGCGTTGCCGGACTCGCCGCCTATGCGCAGGCAGTGCAGACCTCAAAAACGCCGGAGCGTTTCGGCAAGGGCGCTGTCGAGGGTGTCATTGCGCCGGACGCGACCATGGGCGCCAACGAAGGTGGTGGCCTGATGCCGACGCTGGCCTTTGGCATTCCCGGTGGCGAAAGCATGGCGATCCTGCTGGTGGCCTTCATCGGCCTTGGCGTGGTGCCGGGGCCGGACATGCTGACCAAGAATCTGGATCTGGTGTTCAGCATGGTGTGGATCATTGTCATCGCCAACGTCGCAGTGACGCTGATCGGCCTGTGCATCACGCCGTGGCTGGCGCGCCTGCCCTCACTGCAGGCCAACCTGATGGTGCCGGTGGTGCTGTCAGTGTGTTTTGTCGGCGCCTACGCCACGCGCGGTCACATCGAGGATGTGGTGGTGGCGGCCGTATTCGGTGTCGTCGGCTACCTGATGGACAAGTACCGCTATTCGCGCGCGAATTTCGTCATCGGCATGGTGCTGGCGGTGATGATCGAGCGCAATCTGCACATTTCGCTGACGCTGTATGGCCGTGATTTCCTGCTGGAGCGGCCGATAGCGCTGGCGATGCTGGTGTTTGTCGTGGTGACTGCTGCCTTGCCCTTCATCCGCAGTTGGCGGCGCAAGCGGGCGCTGGCAGCAGGGGTAACCGTGCCATGAGTCGCCATGCCCAGGAGAATCTGGTCTCCGCCCTGCTGCTGGCATTTTTCGCCGGAGTCATTGTGCTGTGCCAGGATTTCGGGCCGCGCGCTCGGATGATCCCGATGCCGCTGGCGGTCTTCGGCATCATGCTGACGCTGATCCAGCTGGCCTGGCACAACTTCGGATCGCCCGAGGAACTGCAGATGGACATGATCTCGGTGCAGGCGCCTGATATTCCCGTTGCCGACGTGCCGGTGACTACCGTGAAAAAACTGTTGTGGCAGCGGGAAGCGATCGCTTACGGCATGATCGGCGTACTGCTGGCGCTGACTTTTGCCACGGGCGTGATGCCGGCTGCGTTCCTTTTTACTGCGGGTTATTTCATGGTGACGCGTTATTGTTCATGGCAGCTCAGCCTGGTTTACGCTGCGGTGCTGACTGCCTCGCTGTACCTGTTGTTCGTGGTGGCGCTGCAAATGCAGTTGTATCATGGCTTGCTGGCGCCGCTGTTCCCATAAAATCTGATACTGGAGGAGGCTGCAATGAAAAACAAAATCGAAAACGCTGTTGAAAACGAAGTCGAAAAAACGCGCAGAAAACTGGTGTTTGCAGGCGCCTTGGCCCCCGTGGTCATGAGCATGCCGGGCCTTGCACGGGCTCAGGCCGGCGGCGGTTATTACAAGGACAAGGTCATCATCATCAATGTCGCCGGGGGAGCCTCCGGGGGGCATACGCGTTATGCGCGACTGCTGCAGCCCTATTTGCAGAAACACAGCGGTGCGCGCGAGGTGCGTATCGTCAACATGCCGGGTGGCGGCGGGCTGAAGGCTGCCAATTACATCTGGCGCGCCAAGCCGAATGGCCTGGAGATTTTTTTCGGCAACGTGTCGACGCTGATTCTCGCGCCGCTCGCCGGCAGCGCCGGTGCGCAGGCCTTTGATCCGGTCAAATTCAATTACCTGGGGCGTGTCACCAGCGAGCCGCGGGTGCTGAGTGTGGGCGGCAAGTCGGCCATCAAGTCCATTCAGGACGTGCAGAAACTGAAGCGGCCTTTTGTCTATCCGTCGCAGGGCACGGACGAGGACTTCTACACCATGGCAGTGCTGGCTGATGCGCTCGGGTTCAAGCTCAAGGCGGTGACGGGCTACGAGGGCAATGCCGATACCGCGCTGGCGGTGATCAAGGGCGACGGCGACGGCCATATCACCGGCTGGAGCGAATCGCAGGGACCGATCCGCTCCGGCGATAAAAATCCGATCCTGATGGTGACCTCGCAGCCATCCCCGGACTATCCGCAGATTCCGATTGCCGCGAACCTTGCACCTGCCGGTAAACGTGCCACGGTGCAGGCCATGGCGACCATACTGGAAACGCACCGCAGCTACATTGGCCCGCCCAACATGGATCCGCAGGCCATTGCCGCCTTCCGTGCCGCAGTCACTGCCGCATTGAGCGATCCCGACCTGCTTGCCGAGTCGAAAAAGGGCGAGCGGCCGGTGGCGCCGATGGAAGGTGCAATCCAGCAGAAGCGGGTGGCGGAACTGGCGAAGTCCAGCGCCAATCTGGCACCGATCCTCAAGGCCGCGGTCAAGGATATTCAGTAAGTTCCGCGGGGCCGGCATGGCGACGACGCGCGCAATCAGGACCTACGCGCTCGCGGATCGTGCAGCCGGCCCCGATTTCGGCATCCGTGACCAGACCAGCGTCACGCGCATCGCCGAGGCGCATCGCCACGAATATTTCCAGATCCAGCTGAACCTGGCGGGACGCACCGAGCAGCACATTGCGGCGACGACGCGTCCGCTGGGGCCCGGCGGTCTGAGTTTTGTGCTGCCGTACCGGGTGCACCGCGTGCCGCATCCGCCGCGTTCGAAGTTTTACGTCATCAGCTTCAACCTGCGTTTCCTGCGCCCGGAACTCGATGTCGATCCGCTGGATCTCGAGGACGTGCCCTTGCAGCGCGCACCCGAGCTGGCGCCTTTCCTGTTCCAGGAATACCTGGATTTCAGGCTCACCGGTGCGAACCTCGCGCTGGCGCGCGACGCCTGCCGGCAGATGCAGGTGGAGAATTCACGTCGCCGTTATTGCTCGCTGGAAATGATCCGCG
>CAMBCD010000114.1 GCA_945863085.1 Bordetella parapertussis | reverse complement strand
AAGCCCACCAAACGGTCATAAAAACCGGCGACGTTGAGCAGGCCGCAGGCTTTGCGATGCACGCCCAGCTGGGTCAGGGTCAGCACCTCGAAAGTTTCATCCAGCGTACCCATGCCGCCCGGCAGCATGACGAAGGCGTCGGCCAATTGGGTCATCATCACTTTGCGCTCGTGCATCGACTCCACCACGTGCAGCTCGGTGAGCCCCTTATGCACGACTTCATGCTCCAGCAAACGGCGCGGCGTGATGCCCACGACGTGGGCCCCGGCCGCGATCGCGGTTTCCGCCACCACGCCCATCAAACCGACTTTGCCCCCGCCGAAGATGATCTTGATGCCGGCCGCTGCCAGCATGCGCACCAGCGTGCGCGTGGTTTCGGCATAAACTTCGTCCTTGCCGGTATTGGAACCGCAAAATATGCAGATGCTGTGGATGCGCATTTCGATCCTTGAGACTGTAAGCACAGGCGGCCGATTGTAGACGATCCGCTTTTTTCTTACTGCCTTAACCCCCGCTCTTAACCCCTTTATCGGATCCGGCACGTTTATACCGCCTGACCGACTTTTAAAGGAAGCACCATGAAACCGTTAACCATCTCATTGATCAGCGCCGCCGTCCTCGCCACGTTGCCCGGGACCACTGCCGCGCAGAACGACACCGGCGGCAATGCCCTGACCATCTACAGCAGCGCGCGTCCCGGTGCCATCAGCCCGGAACTTTATCGCGGCGGCGGCAACGGTCAGGCCGTTCCCGGCTACGCCGTGGTGCGCCAGCAGCGCGAACTCGCCCTCAGCCGCGGCCGCAATACCGTACGATTCACCGATGTCGCGGGACTGATCGATCCGACCACGGTCAGCTTCCAGTCGCTGACCGATCCGGCCGGCACCAGCGTCATCGAACAGAATTTCCAGTTCGACCTCGTCAACACCAAAAAACTGCTGCAGAAATACATCGACCGCCGCATCAGCGTCGATCAGGTGCGCGGCAACGGCACCGAATCCTTCGCCGGCACGCTGCTGTCAACGAATGACGACGGGCTGGTACTGAAACGTGATGATGGCATCATCCAGACCCTGCCCTACAACGCCGGCGTGCGCCTGCCCGAACTCCCCGGCGGCCTGATCACCCGTCCGACGCTGGTGTGGGACATCAACACCAACCGCGCCGGCACCCACAACGCACAGGTGTCGTACCAGAGCACCGGCATCACCTGGTGGACTGACTACAACATCACCTATCAGGAAGGTGCCAACGCCAACAGCTGCAAACTCGACGTCGCGGCCTGGGTCAGCATCATCAACCAGTCCGGCGCCAGTTATGCCGACGCAAAGCTCAAACTCGTTGCCGGCGACGTGCAGCGCGCGCAACCGCAGGGCCGCGTCTATGCAGCACCGGCCGCACAACGCGCGATGGCCAGCGAAATGAGTGCCAAGGGTTTCGAGGAAAAAGCCTTTTTCGAATACCACCTCTACACGCTGGGCCGCCCAACCACACTGCCCGACAACTCGACCAAGAAGATCGAGCTGTTCCCCGCCGCGCACGCCGTGCCCTGCGAAAAAAACCTGGTCTACTACGGCGCCGCCGGCATGCGTCCCTACGGCAGCCCCGCCACCGACCGCAGCTACGGCGTTCAAAGCAACAAGAAGGTCGATGTCTACCTCGCCTTCAAAAACGCCAAGGAACAGAACATGGGCATGCCCCTGCCCGCAGGCCGCATTCGTGTGTCCAAACTCGACGAGACCGACAAAACCCTCGAATTCATCGGCGAAGACGTCATCGACCACACCCCGCGCAACGAACAGCTGCTGATCAAACTCGGCTCCGCCTTCGACGTCGTCGGTGAGCGCCGCCAGATCAACTTCACGGTCGATACCTCACGCAAAACCATGACCGAGGAAATCGAAGTCAAGCTGCGCAACCAGAAAAAAGAATCCGTGAATGTCATGGTCAAGGAAAACCTCTACCGCTGGACCAACTGGCAGATCACGAGCAAAAACCAGGACTACCGCAAGGACGATGCGCGGACGGTAACGTTTCCGGTGAAGATTGCTGCGGGCGGCGAAGCCGTGGTGCGGTATAGCGTGACATATACCTGGTAGATCAAAACCGCCGGGGGCAGCCCGGCGAGGTTGATTGTGAATTACCTCACCGCGCAACCAAGCACCCCTGCTATACAATCCCCGTCATACCCACAAAAACAGGGAGCTCACCATGGGCATAGGCACAATAATCACACTAGGCATCCTGATCGTAATCGCCGTCTACGGCGTAACGATCTACAACAGCCTGGTCCAGATCAAACACAACGTCACCAAGGCCTGGGCCAATATCGACGTGCTGCTGAAACAGCGCCACGACGAACTGCCCAAGCTGGTCGAGACCTGCAAGCAGTACATGAAATTCGAGCAGGACACGCTGACCCGCGTCATCGAGGCGCGCTCCAAGGTGTTCACCGCGCGCGAAGCGCAGAACGTGCCCGCGTTGGGCCAGGCCGAAGGCGGCTTGCGTGCTGCCCTGGGCAGCCTGTTCGCGCTGGCCGAGTCCTACCCTGACCTGAAAGCCAACCAGACTTTCCAGCAACTGCAAACGCGCATTTCCAGCCTCGAAAACGCCATTGCCGACCGCCGCGAGTTCTACAACGAGTCGGTCAACGTCAACAATGTGCGCATTGAACAGTTCCCGGACGCGATCATCGCCCGGCTGCTCAATTTCAAGGAAGCGCAGCTGCTGGAGTTCACCGAGGAAGAAAAAAAGGACGTCGACGTCAAGCAGCTGTTCGGCTCCTGATGCGCTGATCCGCGCCATCGCGCAACATGTTTGGTAAAACACGTATGCACGGCCCGTGGTGGCTCACGGGCGCCGCGCATTTCATCATCATCGTCATTGCTTTCCAGTTGGAAACGATGGCGGCATGGCCATGGGCGCTGCTGGCGATGTGCGGGGTCGGTTTTGTCGCCTGGATCGGCAATTACCGCCGTTACCGCCAGATCCACGACCTGCCCACCTCGAAGGTCGCCTCCGCGGCGCAAGGTTATGTCGAACTCGTGGGCCGCGGTGAACTGCTGGACGGCACTCCCGTCATCAGCCGCTTGGGCGGACGACACTGCTGCTGGTATCACTATCAGATCGAAGAAGAAAAATCCGACAACAAGTGGCAGACCATCGACCAAGGCAGCAGCGTCGATCATTTCCTGCTGGTGGATGACACCGGCCAGTGCGTGATCTCCCCGGAAGGCGCAGAAGTCGTCACCAGCGAACACAAATCCTGGCGTGAAGGTCGTTATCGCTACAGCGAGTGGCTGGTGCTGCCGTCGACGGTGCTTTATGCGCTGGGCGAATTCGTCACCCATAGTGGCAACGTGGGCGGCCATGCTGATGAGCGCGAAGAAATCCGTCTGCTGATCGACGACTGGAAACGCGACCAGACAACGCTGAACGAACGCTTCGACCTGAACCGCGACGGTACCATCGACATCAAGGAATGGGAGCTGGCGCGCCTGCAGGCCGCGCGCGAAATCCGCAAACAGCGCGCAACGCAGGTGAACAAACGCGTTGAAGGCGTGCACCTGCTGCGCCAGCCGCGCGACAAACGCCTGTTCCTGCTCGCCAACGAAATGCCTGATACGCTGGGCCGGCGTTACCGGCTGTGGAGCCTGTTCCATCTGGTCGTCATGATCGGCACCGGCATCGGCAGCCTGCTTCTGTTCGGCATAAAATAATTAATAAAATCAATTACTTATTTATTTTTATCTATAGCCATGCGCGAACACTATTTTAACGGCCTGAACAAAAGCGGCTTTCACCGCCTGCATTACACCGACTGGGGCGACCCTGCCAATCCGCGCGCGGTCATCTGCGTGCACGGCCTGACCCGCAACTGCCGCGATTTCGATGCATTGGCCGCAGCCCTGCAGAACGATCTGCGCGTGATCAGTGTCAGCATCGCCGGCCGCGGCAAAAGCGACTGGCTGCCCAACGCCGAGGACTACGGCTATCCGCAATACATGGCCGACATGACGGCACTGATCGCCCGCATCACCGCGACCGGCGCCACTGATATCAGCTGGCTCGGCACTTCCATGGGCGGCATGCTCGGCATGCTGCTCGCCGCGCGACCCGGCACGCCGATCAAACGCCTGGTGCTGAACGACGTCGGCGCGGTCGTGCCGAAGGAATCGATGGCACGCATCGGCGCCTATGTCGGCAAGGATCCGCGCTTCGACAGCTACGCTGACATCGAACAGTATGTGCGCACGGTATCTGCGCCCTTCGGCCCGCTGACCGATGCGCAATGGCAGCACATGACCGTGCATAACACCAAACAGCATGACGACGGCCGCTGGGGCATGAATTACGATCCTGCCATCGCGATGGCCTTCCGCAAGGCAGTCGACCGCGACATCGTGCTGTGGGATTACTACGATGCCGTGCGCTGCCCGATGCTGCTGCTGCGCGGCGCACAGTCGGATGTGCTGCCACGGGACACTGCGCTGGAAATGACGCAGCGCGGGGCACGCCCCCGCCTGGTTGAGTTTGCCGGCGTCGGCCATGCGCCGGCATTGATGGCGGATGACCAGATCAAAACCATTACGGATTTTCTGCTCGCGAACCGTTGAATCGCGCTTCGGATTTTTCGGCTAGTCCCGTCCCGAAATCGACACCGCTTTCCGGGCGAAGGCTTTTTTCTCCGCAGGATCCTTGATTTCATCGGAAATCAGCAGGTACAGTTCGGTTTCGTCACGAGCCTTTGCAGCAGCCCGCTTCACGACTATCCTGGCGATGGCGCCGATATGCTGCGCCAGCAGTTTTTCGGCCCGGGACAGCATGTCCGGTGTAAACTTTCGTGAAATCGACTGCAGCGCATCCTGCGATGGCGCTGCCGCCAGCGCGGTGCGTCCGGACGGAGGGCCGGACTTGTCGCCTGGGGTGAATTTCCTGATGAATGCGGCACGCATTTTTTCGTCGGCAATTTCAGCCGCCACGGCATTGCACAGTAATTCAGGCGTGGCGTATTTTTTGGCCGCATTGCGTATGACCACCGCCGCGATCGGGCCAATATGTTTCGCCAGCTCGGTCTCAACCTGCTTCAGCAGCTCGCGATCAATCGCCATGCCGGTCAGTCCCGAGGCGGTCACCGGTGCCGAGGGCTGCAGCACCAGGGTCGTGGCATCAGTCGATACAGAAGATCGTGGCTTCAACACCGGCGCCGGCGCCGTATTTCCGGTCAATGCGCGGCGGAATTCGGCAACACTCTGCGGCCGCGCCTCCTCCTCCGGTCTCAGGCCCCAGTCGATTGCCGCCAGCAGATCGGCGCCACAGGCCTCCGCACTGCACTGTGCTGCGGCAGAGGGCATCGGATCCTGCCGCACCCGCGCCGTGGCCTCGACCGGCTTGTTGCCGGTCAGCATCCAGTACAACACGCCGGCAAACGCATAAATGTCGGTCCACGGCCCCTGCCTGCCGTTGGCATGGTACTGCTCCAGCGGCGCGTAACCGGGAGACACCACGGCCGTCAGTTCCTGGCTGCCACGCTTCAACTCGCGCGCCGAGCCGAAATCCAGCAGCACCGGACTGCCCTCCTCGCGCATGAATATGTTGGCCGGTTTGATATCGCGGTGCAAGTAACCCGAACGATGAATCAGCGCCAGCCCGTCGAGCAGCGGCACCGCGATGCCCAGCAGGTCATCGCGCTGCAGCGGACGGCGACTGGAAATCCAGTTTGGCAGCGGCGTCCCCTCGACGAATTCCATGACCATGTAGCCGGTCTGGTTCGCCTCGAAAAAGCGCATCACCCGGACAATGTTGGGATGGCGGAAAGAAGCCAGCGTTCGGGCTTCCTCCATGAAGCGCTGCAAACCCCAAAGGAAAGAGTCGGTCGTGGTACCCGAGTGCGGCTCCACCGTGGAGTCGGCCTTGCGCGTCGCGAACTCGCCGGGGAGGTATTCCTTGACCGCAACGCGCAGATTGAGGTTGCTGTCGGTGGCGAGATAGGTCAGGCCGAAGCCGCCGACGCCGAGCACCGATTCGATGCGGTACTCGTTCAGCGCGTAACCACCCGGGAGCGCGTTGATGGTTTCAGCCATGGCGGATGCGAAATCTGTCGTAAATGCGGTAAATGTCGAACGGCAATCGGGATTATTTCTGGTCGATCAGTTCGATCGCCTTCTCCAGGCTGCGGCGCATGCGATTGAACGATTTGGCCAGCAGCGACATTTCGTCGCCGCCCTTTTCCTCAAACTCCGGAATTTCCATGTTGCCCGTGCTGATTTCATTGGCCGCACCGGACATTCTGGTTATCGGCCGCACGATCAGCAGGCTCATCATCACGTTGAGAATGATGAACAGCACCACAAACACCGCTGTCAGCGAGGCCATGAAGGTGTAGAAGGCACGGTTCGCGTTCTGTGTCGGCAGCGTCATCGGCACCGAGACAATCTGCGCCCCGATGACTTCCATATGTTTCCAGCCGAAGCCGTTGTTCGGCCCGTAAATCTTCACCATGGCCGGCGGCGATTCTTCCGCCGTGGTATGGCAGGCCAGGCAGGCCTTGTCCTTGATCTGGAACGGCCGCGCCAGGTACAGCGATTGCCCGGTCGGTGTCATTCGCATGCCGCTGATCTCGCCGCGCTCGGGCTCGGCGCGAAACGCGTTGACGATGTCCGACTCCCAGTCCACCGCCCTGTCGCGCGGGTTGGTGGGGTTCAAAGCCGCCTCCTTGTAGGAATAATCGGCGTATTTCTTGCGCAGCGCATTCATGATCTCGGTCGCCGAATAGGCAGGCACGCTTTGCGGGTGGAATACCTCTTCGTTGTACGGAATCAGCGGGCGAATCTGGGAGTTTGTATAAGCCCTCATCGACAGCGCCGCCTCCATCATCACGCCGGCATTGCGCAGCACTTCATCGCGTGCATTTTTGTGCAGCAGATCGTGCGAGATGTACCCGGTGACGCCCAGACCGAGCAGAAAAACGACCAGCAACACCAGGTTGAACTTCAGTCGCAGCCCCATAATTGCCCCCTGTATCGATTGTCCGGACAGTATACCTGTCACTGTAAAAAAACCGGGAATACCAATACAATCATCAAGTTGTTAAATGACAACGGATTATCCGGTTGTTCCACGGATACTGCTCAAGCTCCACTGACTACACCGCAATGTCACTTCTGGATGCACTGGCCGAACAGAAAATCCGCGACGCGCAGGAACGCGGCGAATTCGAAGATCTGCCGGGCGCCGGTGCGCCACTGATGTTCGAAGACGATGCGCTGGTTCCCGAGGAGCTGCGCGCCGCCTACCGCCTGCTGAAAAATGCGGGTTTTGTACCGCCGGAACTCGAGCATTGCCGCGAAATACGCAATATCGAAAGCCTGCTGCAACACGCCCAGACCGGGGAAATGCGCGGTAGCCTGCTCGCCCGGCTGAACTGGCTGCTGACGCGAAGCAGTGCCGTCAAACGCAGGCGCAGCCTGCACATCGAAAACGACTATTTCCTCAAGGTTGCAGACCGCATCAGCCGGACCAAAATACCCGGCTGAACTTTCAGCGCGCCGGCACCGGCCGCCGCTCCTGCTGCATGCGCCGCAGGCCGGCAAACTCTTCTGCCGAAATGCGCCGGTCGCCGTCGCGATCCACTTTGCCGAATTCCCGCGCGATGACAGGGAAACGCCCCTCCACCTCCGCCGGTGACAGATAGCCGTCACCGTCACGGTCAGCCGCCCGGAAATCCCCGCGCATGCGATCCGGTACCAGTTCCGGCCGTGGCGGCCGTTCGCGCGGATCGGCATCGGGCAAGACTTCACGTGAAGGCAGTACTTCGGCCGCAGGCGGTGCAGCAGATCCCTCCGTCGCGGCTTCCACTGCAGGTTCGGCAACAGCCGGCGCGGCGGCGGGTGCTGTTTGCGGCGGCACTTGCGAATTCCGTCTGTGCAAGTCGATACCCACCAGCAGGAACAGCGCCAGCAACAGCCCCATGCCGAGATGACGCCAGCCCGTACCCGGGTCGGAACGCGGCGGCCGTGGCGGGGTGCGGGTGGCTGTGGCTGCCTTGGCAGTCGCTGAT
>CAMBCD010000113.1 GCA_945863085.1 Bordetella parapertussis | reverse complement strand
ATCAGCGTAAGACGCATCCTCATCGGTTTTTCCATCGCGGTGGTGCTGGGTGCAACCCTGGGTCTGCTGATCGGGCGTTATCGCGTCGCGCGCGATCTGTTGTTCCCGATCTGCGAGGTATTGCGTCCGATCCCGGCGATTGCCTGGGTGCCGATGGCAATCATGTTGTGGCCGACCAATGAAGTCAGCATCGTGTTCATCACCTTCCTCGGATCATTTTTTCCGATATTGATCAATACCATCCATGGTGTGCATTCGATAGATCCGGTGCTGATCCGTGCCGCGCGCTGTCTCGGTGCCAGCGAGTTCAGGTTGTTTGCCAACGTGATCCTGCCGGGTGCGATGCCGCACATATTCACCGGATTTTCCGTGGGCATGGGTGTGGCATGGGTGTCGCTGATTGCAGCCGAGATGATTTCTGGGCAGTTCGGCGTGGGGTATTTCACCTGGGAAGCCTATTCGCTGGTCAGTTACGCTGAAATTGGCCTCGGCATGATCACCATCGGTGTGCTGGGGCTGGTGTGCAGCGGTGTCATCCAGGTCATCGGCAGGCTGCTGATGCCCTGGTCATCCTATGCCAGCGCGGGGAAAAAATGAGCGGACACGGCCGAGGGGGCATCGACATCACCGCTCTGGGTGTTGTATTCAACGCCGGAAGCGCTGTCGTCGAGGCGGTCAGTTCGGTCACCATGAACGTCAAGCCCGGGGAATTTGTTTCGCTGATCGGACCCTCGGGCTGCGGGAAATCGACGCTGCTCAACATTGTCGCCGGTTTTGTCCAGCCGACTTCGGGCAGTGCGCTGGTTGATGGCGAGGCCATCAAGGGGCCGGGTTCTGATCGCGGCGTGGTGTTCCAGCAGTACTCGCTGTTCCCCTGGCTGACGGTGCGCAAGAACGTCGAGTTTGGGTTAAAAATGAAAGGTGTGCCGGTGGCGCAGCGGGTGCCGCAGGCGCGCACGCTGCTGGGGCTCGCCGGTTTGCTGGCCTTTGAGAATCATTATCCCGACCAGTTGTCCGGGGGCATGAAGCAGCGCGTGGGTATCGTGCGTGCGCTGGCGACCAGTCCGCAGATGCTGCTGATGGATGAGCCCTTCGGTGCGCTGGATGCGCAGACCAGGGTGGTGATGCAGGAAATCCTCACCAACATGTGGCAGCAATTCCGCATCTCGGTGCTGTTCGTCACCCACGACATCGAAGAGTCGATTTTCCTTTCGGACAAGATTTATGTGATGACTGCGCGTCCCGGCCGCATCAAGGCCGAAATCAGGGTGCCGCTGCCCCGGCCGCGCACCCCGGAGATGACCTATTCAACAGAATTCATCGGACTGGTGCAGCAATTGAAGGCGCTGATCCGCGAGGAATCGCTGGCTGCGATGGGGGCGGAATTGAAGGACGGTGGATTGACCGGTTTTGGCATGGAAATCGGTCCCCAGGGCGTGGAAAAAGTCGTTTGATCCGGTATGCACGATGACAGCGGCGATTGAACTCCTCGAAGTCTGCAATCATCGCGCAACCGGCATGCTGGAAATTGCCTGGTCCGACGGCATGACCGGCATCCTGGCGCACCGGCTGTTGCGGGAGGCTTGCCGCTGTGCGCACTGCACAGCAGTCGCCCGTAGTGGCACATCGGTACGGGCTGGAGCCGGTATCCGTCTTACCGCCGTTGAGCCTTATGGCAACAACAGCTTGCGGCTCGGTTTCGACGACGGCCACCAGCGCGGTCTTTACCCCTTTGATTACCTGCGGTCGCTGGCGGCGCTGGTGCCGCCGGAGCGCTAGGGCGGCCTTTTGCGATGTCAGCAAGAAAAAGAGTTGGCAAAACCCAGCAGCAGGTCCGGGTTGAGGTAACCGCGGAAAATCGCGTAAGTCATCGCCGCAGCCAGCGCCGACAACAAGGCCCATGCCAGTATTTTCCATCGGGCTGCGGTCATCGCAATAATCCCCTCCGCAAAGTGCCGGATCGTCAGCATGGATTATTGCACAAGCGGCCCCGACGGCCGGCCACATTATGACCAAGAACACCAAGCAACTTGCATCCTGATACAGGCCATGGACACCCCAGTTGATATAATTTCGCCTTTGCCCGGCACCCGGAAAATTTTGACTCAATCCGCCGTACATTCCCCGCAGTTCGGTTTCTCCTTCGAAGACTTTTACCGCCGCGACGGCCTGGTCCGCGTGGACGGGGTTTTCCTGCGCGAACTCGAGCAGACCGACGCGCCATTGCATGCGCGGTTGCTGGCGGCACGCGCTGCAGCCGAACCGCTGGCGGTGAAAGCCGAGTCGGAGCTATTGCTTGCCCTGGCGCCGCATCTCGATGATTTCATCGGCGAACTGTTCGGCATTGGCGCCGAGGTCAGCGCACTGTCGGCGCGCCACCATGCGCTGGCGCCCTTGTACAGCGTCAAGCGCCTGTTCGTGCAACGCAAGGCCATGCACAAGTACAAGCCGGATGCCGCGGCAGCGATTGACGGCGCCGCCGTCGGCGAAAAACTGGCGGCGCTGTTTGGCGAGCCGCTGACGGAACTGGTATTTGCGAGGCAGGTCATCGCCTGGCAACAGGACGAACAGGGCAATGCCGAAGCGCTGGACCTGGCGCTGCAATATGCGGCCTGGGCCACGCATACCGCTGACGGGCATGCCCGTCATCACGATGGCGTGTTGTTCAAGTCGCCGCACAAACTCGATGTGCAGAACCTGGTGCCGGTGCAGACCAGCGCCGCCGCGGGTTATACCGAACACCGCTTCGACGTGTCGCGGCTGCGGCAGCGCCAGGGTTTCAAGCTGACCGACAAGGGCGCTGATCTGACCGGGGCGCTGGACGAAGCGAACTACTGCATCTGGTGCCATGAGCAGGGCAAGGATTCCTGCTCCAAGGGTTTGAAAGAGAAGGGCGCCAGCGGCCGCGGCGCGCAGTCCTTCAAAAAATCGCCGTTCGGCATCACGCTCGCGGGTTGTCCGCTCGAAGAGAAAATTTCGGAATTCCACCAGGCCAAGACCGAAGGCCTGGCGATCGGCGCGATCGCCATCATCACCGTCGACAACCCGATGGTCGCGGCCACCGGACATCGCATCTGCAACGACTGCATGAAGGCCTGCATTTACCAGAAGCAGGAGCCGGTCAACATCCCGCAGGCGGAGACCCGCACGCTGAAGGATGGGCTGGAGCTGCCCTGGGGTTGCGAGATTTACAGCCTGCTGACACGCTGGAACCCGCTGAACCTGCGCCATCCCTACCCCGGGGCGCATAGCGGCAAGCGGGTGCTGGTGGCGGGCATGGGGCCGGCGGGATTTTCGCTGGCGCATTTCCTGATGAACGACGGCCATACCGTGGTCGGCATCGATGGCCTGAAAATCGAACCCCTGCCGGCGGAACTGTCCGGCGTTGACATGAAGGGCGGCCGGGTCGCGTTCAAGCCGATCCGCGATGTGCGTGAGCTTTATGAATCCCTGGACGAACGCGCGATGGCCGGTTTCGGCGGCGTCGCCGAGTACGGCATCACGGTGCGCTGGGACAAGAATTTCCTCAAGATCATCCGCCTGCTGCTCGAACGTCGCCCGCAGTTTGCATTGCTCGGCGGTGTGCGTTTTGGCGGCACGATCACCGCCGAGGACGCTTTCGCGACGGGTTTCGACCACATCGCGCTGGCGATCGGGGCCGGCCGGCCGACGGTGCTCGACATGCCCAACGGCCTTGCGCGCGGCGTGCGCACCGCATCGGATTTCCTGATGGCGCTGCAATTGACCGGTGCGGCGAAGACCGACTCCATCGCCAACATGCAGCTGCGGCTGCCGGTGGTGGTGATCGGCGGCGGCCTGACGGCGGTGGATGCTGCGACCGAATCGCTGGCCTACTACCCGCTGCAGGTTGAAAAATTTCTGCTGCGGTATGAGCAGCTGGCGCGCGAACACGGAGAGGCTGCGGCGCGCATTGCCTGGAATCCGGAAGAGCGCGAAACCGCGGACGAATTCATTGCGCATGCGCGGGCGATCCGCGCCGAACGCGCTGCGGCTGCCAAAGAAGGCCGCGAACCGCGTGTCCTGCAATTGCTGCAGTCCTGGGGCGGGGCGACCATTGCCTATCGCAAACGGCTGGTCGACAGCCCGTCGTACACGTTGAACCACGAAGAAGTGCACAAGGCGCTGGAAGAAGGCATCACTTTTGCCGAGTGTCTGACGCCTCTGGCCATCGAGGTCGATGCTTATGGGCATGCCCGTGCATTGAAAGTTGTTGTGCACGCCAAAGGAGAAGACGGCGAATGGCGCGAAACCGGTCGCGTGGAAATGCCGGCGCGCGCGATCCTGATCGCGGCCGGCACCCAGCCCAATACCGTGTTGGCCCGCGAAGACGCTGAACATTTTGTCCTCGACGGCCGTTATTTCCGTGCCTGCGATGCTTCCGGCCAGCCGGTGGCGGCGGAGAAGGCGATCTCCAAGCCCAATGCCATCAATGTACTGCTGTCGAAGCGCGAGGACGGGCGTTTCATCAGTTATTTCGGCGATGTACATCCGTCCTTTTTCGGCAACGTGGTGAAAGCCATCGGCAGCGCCAAGCAGGGTTACCCGGTGGTCAGCGGCGTGTTGTCAAAGGTGAAACCTGCTGCGGCTGTGGATGACGCTGCCTTCATCGGCGCACTGCAGCGCGATTTGCGCGCCACCGTGCATGAGGTGAAACGCCTGACGCCGCAGATCATCGAAGTCGTGGTGCATGCCCCGCTGGCCGCGCGACGCTTCCAGCCCGGTCAGTTCTACCGGCTGCAGAATTTCGAGGCACTGGCGCCGCGCACCGAGGGCAGTACACTGGCCATGGAAGGACTGGCGCTGACGGGGGCCTGGGTGGATGCGGAGCGGGGGCTGCTGTCGACCATCGTGCTGGAGATGGGCGGCTCGAGTGATCTCTGCGTTGAACTCAAACCCGGCGAACCCATCGTGCTGATGGGACCGACCGGTACGCCCACCGAAATTCCCAGCGGCGAGACCGTGGTGCTGGTCGGCGGCGGCTTGGGCAATGCAGTGCTGTTTTCGATCGGCCAGGCGATGCGCAAGGCCGGCTGCCGGGTGTTGTACTTCGCCGGCTACAAACACATGATCGACCGATACCGGATCGAGGATATCGAAGCGGCCAGCGACGTCGTGGTCTGGTGTTCGGACGATGAACCGGGATTCATGCCGGCGCGTCCCGATGATCGGCGTTTTGTCGGCAATATCGTGCAGGCGATGAAAGCTTATGCCGCGGGTGAACTCGGCGAACAGGCAATCCCGTTCAGCAATGCCGACCGCATCATCGCCATCGGTTCCGACAAGATGATGGCCGCCGTGGCGCGGGCGCGGCACGAAGTGCTTAAACCGTATTTGAAATCAGATCACCATGCGATCGGCTCCATCAATTCGCCGATGCAGTGCATGATGAAGGAAGTCTGCGCGCAGTGCCTGCAACCGCAGATTGATCCGCAAACCGGCAAAACCAGTTATGTGTTTTCCTGTTTCAACCAGGATCAGCCACTGGATTGTGTCGACTGGAAAGCGCTGGATCAGCGTTTGAAACAGAACTCGACGCAGGAGAAGCTGACTGCCGAGTGGCTGGATCATTGCCTGGTCAAACTGGAACTGCGGGATATCCAGCGCATTTGAGCCAGCTTAAGAAATATTATTTAAATTATTGATTTTAAACAATATTTAATGTGGCCATGCTCAACCGCCATCCGCCACGCTCCAGACACTGTGTTCAATACGCAGCGGCAACCGCCCCAGATGTTCCAGCACATCCTGCGGCAAACCGGCTGCGCCGGTTTCACAGAGCCAACGCGGGACATCCACGCCGCCGGATATAAATTCAAGCGCCTGAATGCCGCCAAGTGCAGTGCCTGAAGCTGGACTGACGGATGCATCGCAATTGAGCCCGTACAGCAACATGGTTTGTTGCGGTCCGCAGTCGGGAGGCGAAGGGTTTTTGTCGGACGGTGCATACAGCGGACGTTCGAAGCGCCGGTAGAGCTGGCGCATGCCTGTTCGTATGGTCTCGAATTCCGTGCTCGCGGCCCGTGCCTGCATGTCGGCGTCCTGGGCGGCCATGTCGGCAAAATCCAGGCGCCAGATCACATCCGGAAAATCATCGCCGCCCTCAAGCTTGCTGATGGTGCGTCCACGCGGCAGGCCGAGCCTTGCGCGTACGTCCGACGCCAGCAGCCGCTGGCGCAACACGGCAGCGGCATTGCCGGGCCGGGCGTAATAAAAATTGTACGAAATGATCATCGGGACTGCGGGTGTTGCAGCAGACCAGTCAGTTGCGTCCAACTTCCCGCAGCGCGTCGCCCAGTTTGCCGATCAGTTCGTCGATCTGCGCCTTGCTGATGATCAGCGGCGGCGACAACGCAATGATGTCCCCGGTGGTGCGGATCAGCACGCCTTTTTCATAACAGTTGAGGACGGTTTCGAAGGCGCGCGCGGTCGGCGCGCCGGGCCGCGGTTCGAGTTCGATGCCGGCGACCAGTCCCATGTTGCGCACGTCGATGACATGCGGCAGTTCACGCAGCGACTGCACGGCCTGCTCGAAATAGGGGGCCAGTTCCTGCGCGCGCTGGAACAGGCCTTCTTCTTCGAAGGTGTCGAGGCTGGCCAGCGCTGCGGCCGTGGCCAGCGGATGTCCGGAATAGGTGTAGCCATGAAACAGTTCGATGGTACCGGGCGGCGCACTGTTGACCACGGCGTCATAGATGCCGCGACGGGCGATCACCGCACCCATGGGTACGGTGCCGTTGGTCAGACCCTTTGCAATGATCATCATGTCGGGCACCACACCCACCGCATCGGCGCCGAAGCAGGGGCCGGTGCGGCCGAAACCGGTGATGACTTCATCGAATATCAGCAGCAGGCCGTATTTGTCGCAGATCTGGCGCAGCCTCTCAAGGTAGCCCTTGGGCGGCACCAGCACGCCGGTGGAACCGGCCAGCGGCTCGACGATGACGGCGGCAATGTTGCTGGCATCGTGCAGCGGGATGATGCGTTGTTCGAGTTCGTCGGCAAGATGCGCGCCCCAGGCCGGCTGGCCGCGGCTGAAGGCGTTTTCCTTCAGGTTGTGCGTGTGTGCGAGGTGGTCGACACGGAACAGCATGTTGCCGTAGGCCTTGCGGTTGGCGGGGATGCCGCCGACCGAGATGCCGCCGAAACCGGCGCCATGATAACCACGTTCGCGGCCGATCAATACATTGCGCTGTCCTTCACCGCGGGCACGGTGGTAAGCCAGTGCGATCTTGAGCGCGGTATCGACGCCTTCGGAACCGGAATTGCAATAAAACACGTGATCGAGATCGCCCGGAGCCAGTGCGGCCAGGCGCTCGGCGACGCGAAAGGCGTCGGGATGGCCCATCTGGAACGCCGGAGCGTAGTCCATTTTGGCTACTTGTTTTTGTACCGCTTCGACGATGCGCGGGCTGCAGTGGCCGGCGTTGACGCACCACAGCCCGGCGGTGCCGTCGAGAATCTGGCGGCCGTCATCGGTGGTGTAGTGCATGTCTTTTGCGCCGACCAGCATTCGCGGCGCCTGCTTGAACGCGCGGTTCGCGGTAAACGGCATCCAGAATGATTCAAGATTGGAGTCGCGTGCTGTCATGGAAAAACCTTTTGCTCGGGGGAGATTACGGGGGCTCCGGCACCACACCGTTTGCATTGCAGCATGCTACCATCTTCGCGTCATGACACGTCACACGCAGGTTCTGGTATGTGCGTTTTTTACGGGATGACCCGTCGCTGCGTACGATGGATTGCCGTGGCGTTGCTGTGTTGTGCCTTGCCTGCCTGTGCGGATGATGTGCTGCGCGTAGGCTCCAAACGTTTTACCGAATCCTACATCCTTGGCGAGGTGGTCACACGCACCGCGCAAGGTGCTGCCGGCGTGCGCGTCGAACACAAGCCCGGGCTGGGCAATACGGCCATCCTGTTTGCCGCGCTGAAAAGCGGTGCCATTGATGTCTACCCGGATTACACCGGCACCATCGCGCTGGAACTGCTGGGCCTGTCACGGGTGCCCGTGCTGGAGGATCTCAACCGGCAGCTCGCACCCCATGGCCTGGAGGCGGGGATTTTTCTGGGCTTTGGCAACGCTTATGCGCTGGCGATGCG
>CAMBCD010000112.1 GCA_945863085.1 Bordetella parapertussis | reverse complement strand
ACGCTGATCATCAATTGTGCACTGATTCGCTCATATCCGGCGCTCGGCACCATGGCCCATTTCAGCCGGTCGTTCCTGTTGGCCCTGATCCTGCCGGCAATGCAGCTGGCGCTGCTGATCTTTGCGGCGATGGCCGGCTGGTGAATCACTTGCGCTGACGCACTGCGCGCTTTACCGTGGGTGCAGGCGTTTCAGGGGAGGCCGGTCATGAACCGTTTCAGGATCGCTGCGCTGTGGACCTGCGGCAAATTGCTGGCGCTGCTGGTCTTTCTGGCAACCAGCCTTGCCAGTTGCAGCGGCGTGTTCCTGGCGTCGTCCGCGGTGTTTTATCCCGAACAGACGGTGTTTCCGGACGGCGAAACCCCCAAAACCTTTCTGGTGGTGGTCGAACATCGCAGGCCACCCAATGCAGAGGAGCCCTATACCGTGGTGGCCCTGGATCGCGTGGCGCAATACCTGGCCGACAATCCGCAAGGCCTGCGTTTGTCGCAAAAGTCATACTCGTACAGCGACAGCGACCCCTGGGGATTCAAGGTGATCGAGGAAACCCCGCTGCTGCAGGTCATTGCGCTGGAACACCGCAACACCCAGGGCATCAAGACCCGCTATCGCGTCGAGGGTGGGCGCGTGACCCCGCTGTCCTACAAAACCGACGGCGGCATCATGCACACGCTGTATCTGCTGCCGCTGTTCCTGCTGTGCCTGTGGCTGGGCGTGGTGGCGGCGCGGCGGGCCACGCGCTGGGTGCCGCGTGCGATCACTGCGGCGAGGTCGTCCGCGCAGGGAAACTCCGGATAAGCCGTCGCGCGCCGCTTACAAAGGCTTACACATTGTTACCGGAATGCGGTCGATTTCCGGGAGACCCCGGCGTTAGTCTGCAGGTGGGAATTGCCCCACCACTTTTACAGGGAGTCACAACATGAATTTAAAAACCATCATCGCCGCCGCCGTTATCGCCGCCATCCCCGCGCTGTCTTATGCGCAGGCCAGGGATCCCGCCGCCACGCCCGGCATCGACAAGCGCCAGGAAATCCAGCAAAAACGCATCGACCAGGGCGTGCAGTCCGGCGAACTGAACAAGCGCGAAACCGCGCGCCTGGAGCGGCACCAGGCCGGCATCGAAAAAATGGAAAACAAGGCGAAAGCCGACGGCACGGTCACCAAAAAAGAACGTGCGACACTGCATCATGCGCAGAACCATGAAAGCCGGCGCATCCACCGCCAGAAACACGATCGCCAGAAAGCGAAATAAATCCCGCGGCTGATCAACCGCAACCGCCCCGCGAGGGGCGGTTTTTTTGCGCCGGTCGCGTCGGCTACAATGCGGCAGTTCAAATAACGGCGGATCACCTTCATGGATACCCTGCAGGCCGGCATGACACTCACGGTCGAACGCGAAGTCACCGAAGCAATGACCACGCAGCGCGGCGACTACAAGGTGTTTTCGACGCCGTCGATGGTGCAGTTTTGCGAGAGTTCGGCGGGCCAGCTGGTCGCACCGCACCTGAAACCGGGGCAAGGCCAGGTCGGCATCGTGGTCACCATCCGTCACATGGGGCCGACGCCGATGGGCAAACACGTCCGCGCCGAGGTCGAACTGACCGGCGTTGACCGCCGCCGGCTGACTTTCAAGATCAGGGTGTTCGATGATGTCGAGCAGGTCGGTGAATGCGATCACGACCGCTTCATCGTCGACCTCGACAAATACCAGGCCAAGCTGAAGAAAAAAATTGAAGGCTGAGCCTTCGTTCACACGGACTTTTCATGAAACGACTGCTACCCGCGATACTGTTGCTGACGGCGCTCAATGCGCATGCCGATTTCGTCAAATACCATGAAGACGATGAAATGGTGTCGTACCTGGACGCGGCATCGCTTACCCGTGAGGGTCGCGAGATGCGCATGTGGACCATTGATGATTACAAGCAGACGCAGATGGATATCCCGAACAAACCCTATCGTTCGGTGAAGTCGCACTGGACGTTTGATTGCGCCAAACGCGTCAGCGACGTGATGACGGCGCTGTATTACATGGAAGGCATGGCGCAGGGCGAATCCATCGACGCCGGTGCTGTCGCCGAGCGCCAGTGGGACAAGGTCACGCCGGGCACGGTCGGCGAGCTGGCATTCAAGGTGGCCTGTGCCAGGCCGGCCGCAGCCAAACCCCTTGCAGCAAAGCCCGCCGCAGTAAATCCTGCACCATCAAAACCGGCGGAGAAGCCGCGTACACCCTGAGTGTCTTGTTAAGTATTTGTTTTTATTGATTATTTCTTATTAATCTGCGGCTGCCAGTGCCGCGATTCGACCAGCGCCAGGAATTCATCGGTGATGCGGTTGAAGTGTTCCGGTTCTTCCAGATTGACCACATGGCCGGTGGCCGGGACCACGCTCAGTCGCGCCGCAGCGCAAGTACGCTTGATGAACAACCCGGCGTCCAGCGCGTTTTCGTCTTCGTCGCCGACTACCACGTGCAGCGGCACTTTCAGCCGGCGCAGGCTGCGTTCCAGGCTCTGGATGGCCGGGCGGCGCGCCTGTATGCCGCGCAGCGTATTGGCATGGCCCGGGCCGGAATGTTCACAGAAGCGCAGCCAGAATTCACGCCAGGCGCGCGGATCCTTGTGCAGCAACTGCACGCGGTTGGGGGCATTGCGGTAGGTTTTGGCGATGTCCTGCAGCGGCAGCGTTTCAAATTCGCGTGCGCGGATCGCAGTGTTGCGTAAAAATTGTTTGCGTTTTTTAGGATCGGAACCCGATCCCGCGCCGATCAGCGTCAGCGACCGGGCCATGCGCGGGTAATGCACGCCGAAGTGCAGCACCGATGCCGCACCCATGGAACAGCCGATGATGTGCGCCTTGCGCAGGCCGCAGTGGCGCATGACCGCAGCGATGTCATCGGTGGCGATGGCCTGCGAATATTGGGTCCAGGATTCAGGTACGTCCGACGGCGGATAACCCCGCGCGTTGAATGCAATGCAGCGGTAGCGGCGGCTGAAGTGCCGGACCTGGTCTTCCCAGCTGCGCAGGTCGCCCGAGAACTCGTGCACGAACACGATGGGCGTACCCTTGCCGCTGTCCTCGTAGTACAGGCGCACGTTTCCTGATATTGCGTAAGGCATGAGGCCTCCGTTATCCGGTCAGCCGCCCAGCATCGCAGCAAGAACAAAAAGGAATACACCGAGCAGTGCATAAATGATGCGTGCACCTTCACGTCCGAACAGGTTCACAAAAAACCGGGCGCGCCAGTTGTTGAAAAACCAGTCCCAGTTGCAGGCCGCGGCGGCGATCACGAATACGCCGCAGGCAAAAGCGAACAGTGCCGTGGGTTCCATGCCAGCGGCACCGCTGTATTACCGGCCTTCAAACTTCGGTTTGCGTTTCTCGATGAACGCCGCCATGCCTTCCTTCTGGTCCTTCGACGCAAACAGCATCTGCAGCGTGCGTGTTTCCAGCGTCAGCCCCGTTTCCAGCGATGCGTCCATGCCGCGGATCACCGATTCCTTGGTCTGCTGGATCGCCAGCGGCGCCAGTTCGGCGATCTGCGCCGCCATCGCGACGGCGCGTTTTTCGACCTCGGCATCGGGCACGACTTCACTGACCAGGCCCATGGCATCCGCTTCCTTCGCGCCGAACAGGTCGCCGGTCAGCACGTAGCGCATGGCCTTGTATTTGCCGACGGTGCGCGGGAAACGCTGGGTGCCGCCGCCGCCGGGAATGATGCCGATCTTGACTTCAGGCTGGCCGAACTTCGCCGATTCGCCGGCGATGATGATGTCGCAGGTCATTGCCAGCTCGCAGCCGCCGCCCAGCGCAAAACCGCTGACCGCGGCAATCACCGGTTTCGGGCAGGCGTAGATCGTGCGCCACATTTTCTGCGTGCCGCGCAGCAGCATGTCTATGGTGCCGGCGTCGGCCATTTCCTTGATGTCGGCGCCGGCCGCGAACGCCTTGTCGTTGCCGGTCAGCACGATGCAGCGCACCGAGTCGTCGTCGCTCATCTCGGTCAGGTACTGGCCGATCAGCTTCCGCACCTCCAGGTTCAGCGCATTGCGCGCTTCCGGGCGGTTGATGCGGATCAGGCCGACGCCCTCGGCGGGGCGTTCGGTGATGACGACGGGTGCGCTCATGAAAAACTCCTTGCGGTGCTGCGGTATTTATTTGGCGAGACCCAAGTCGACGAGGACGGCTTTCATGTCGTTGTAGTCCTTGTCGATATCCTTGGTGAATTGCGCGCTGGTCACAAAATCGTTGAACCAGAAATTCTTTTCGATATTGGCTTTCCACTCAGGCGATTCAGTGGCTTTGCGCAATACGCCTTCCCAGTAAGCGACCTGTTCAGCAGTCAGGCCTTTCGGCGCCATTATCGCGCGCCAACCGCCATAGACCAGGTTGACACCCTGTTCCTTCCAGGTCGGGATGTCGGCCAGCGCGCCGCCGAAACGCTGGTTGGCGGATACGCCGACCACGCGCAGCCGGCCCGCGGCAATGTGTCCGGATACGTTGCCCGCGGCGGTGGTGACCATGTCGATGTGGCCGCCGAGCAACTGGGTGATTGCTTCCGAAGAGCCCTTGAAAGCAACAACCTTGAGATCGCGCGGGCTGATGCTGATGCTTTTGGCCAGCATGCCGGCGGCAATGTGGTTGTGGCTGCCCAGCGCGGTGGCGAAACCGATTGAAAGAGACTGCGGATTTTCCTTCAGCTTTGCGGTGAGTTCCTTGCCCGTCTTGATCGGCGAGTTCGCGTTGACAGCAAATACCACGTAATCATTGAACAGCGATGCGACCGCGGTGAAATCCTTGTGATTGAGCTTGCTGCGGCCGACGATGTGGTTGGCGAGCAGCGCGGTAGTACCGACCATCAGCGTGTGCGGATCACCGGCTCGCTGGTTGACGTAGGTGAAGGCGATCGAACTGCCGCCGCCAGGCTTGTTGACCACCGACAGCGTGGTCGGGATCAGCTTGCCTTCGACGATCGTTTTTTCAACCGCGCGCGCGGTCTTGTCATTGCTGCCTCCGGGCGCGGAGCCGACAATGATTTCAACATTGCGGCTGGGGGACCAGCCCTGGGCGCCGGCAAGGCCGGTGAGTGTTGCGGTAGCAATGGCAATAACCAGCTTGATCCAGGTGTTCATGATGGTGTTCCTCCTTTATTGGAGTGCCCCGATCCGGGGCACGTGACTTATAACTGCTTGATACCGGCTTTTTTGATGACGTTACTATATTTCTCGGTCTCGGCGCGAATGAACCTGCCAAAGTCCTCGGTCGTGCCGCCCTTGGTGATCAGGCCGTCGCGATCAAATTTTTCACGGACATCCTTCATCGCCAGCGCCTTGTTCACGTCGGCGTTGACCTTGTTGATGATGTCCTTCGGCACCTTGATCGGCGCCATCAGGCCGAACCAGTTGCTGGCCTCATAACCCTTTACGCCGGATTCATCGAAGGTCGGTACATCGGGCACCGCGGGGAAACGCTGCAGGCTGCTGATCGCAATGGCGCGCAGGCGGCCCGACTTGACGTGCGGCACCAGCGCCGGCACGCCGCTGAACACCATTTCGACGTTGCCCGAAATGGCATCGGTGATCGACGGTGCGTTGCCCTTGTACGGCACATGCACGATGCTGATGCCGGTCATGAACTTCAGCAGTTCACCCGCCATGTGGTTGGAACTGCCGAGACCGGCATGGCCGTAGTTCAGCTGGCCGGGTCTGGACTTTGCCAGCGCGATCAGCTCCTTCACGTTTTTGGCGGGCAGCGACGGATGCGCGGCGAGCAGCGCCGCGCCCTGCACACACCACACCACCGGCGCGAAGTCGCGCGCAGTGATATACGGCGGTTTGGAGTACAGCGTCATGTTGATGGCGTTGGAGGCACCACCCATGAACAGCGTGTAACCGTCCGGTACTGCGGTGGCGGCAAGCTCCGAACCGATGTTGGTGCCGCCGCCGGGACGGTTGTCGACAACGACCGACTGGCCCCACATTTCCGTGACTTTGGCCGCGACCGTGCGTGCGGTGTAGTCGGTATTCCCGCCCGCGGCATAGGGCACGATGATGCGCACGGTGCGTGCCGGCCAGTTTTGTGCGCACACTGGAGCGGCAATCAGCAGCACGGCGGCGGTAATCAGCAAGTTATTGATTTTATTCATTATTTTCTCCTCGTTGTTTTCAGGATGATGTGCTGCGTACGATATTGTGCAGCGGTTTGCCCTGATGCCAGCAGCCGAGGTTGCCGAGGAACATCTGGTAGATCCGTTCGTCGTTGCCGGCCGCTGCCGCCGAATTATGCGGTGTGACCAGCGCATTGGGCAGGTCCCACAGCGGCGATTCCGCCGGCAGCGGTTCTTTTTCGAATACATCAAGATAAGCCCCGCCGAGGTGCTGCCCGCGCAGCGCCGCAACCAGTGCAGTTTCGTCGATGATCTCGCCGCGCGCAACATTGATGATGTGTGCGCCCCGCGGCAGCCGCGCCAGCATGCCGGCATCGATCAGGCCGCGGGTCTCCGCAGTCAGCGGGCAGGTGATGATCAGCCAGTCACAATGTGGCAACAACTGGGGCAGCTTGTCTGGTGCATACAGTTCATCCACCGGATCACCGGGTTGTTGCGGGCTGCGGCGGATGCCGATGACTTTGAGTCCCAGCGCGCGGGCGAGCCGTGCAATTTCACTGCCGATGCTGCCGAGGCCGAGCACGATTGCGGTCTGGCCGACGAGATCACGCGGGAAATCCGGCGGCCGCATCGGATCCCAGCGTCGCTCGCGCTGGGCGGTGAGCCAGTGCGGGAAGTTGCGCGCCAGCATCAGCAGGCCGGTGATCGCGGTTTGCGCGATGGGCGCCGCAGTGGAGCCCGCCGAAGTCGTCAAACGCAGGCCGCGCTGGAGCATCTCGGTGTAGATCGGATGGTCGACGCCGGCATTGAATACATGCAGCCATTGCAGGCCCGGGGCCTTGCGCACCGTCGAAAAAAACTGGCGCGAGTGCGCCGGAAACACATCGCTGGAAAAAAACGCCAGCTCGAGCCGGGCGCAATCGGCATCGGACAGACGGCCTTCGGGATCTGCCGGCAGCACCACCAGTTCCAGCGCCATGCCGAGGTGCTGCGCATGGGCGGCGATGTCGGCGCCGCGTTCGGCGTGCAGGCGGGAAGAAACGAGCAGGGGGGTCATTGCAGAATGGGGCGCAGCCACGGAAGAGGGGAGATTTTACCCGCTCTTTGCTACCATGCGACACCAACCCGCACTGCAATATTCATGAAAGTCCAGTCAATGGAAATCAATACCCTCGAACTGACCCGACAACTGATCGCACGCCGTTCGGTGTCGCCGGAGGACGCCGGCTGCCTCGACCTGGTGATGGCACAGCTGAAGCCGCTGGGTTTTGAGTGCGAGATCATCGCCATGAACGGCGTCACCAATCTGTGGGCGCGCCGCGGCAAGGCAGCACCCCTGGTGTGTTTCGCCGGGCACACCGATGTCGTGCCCACCGGCCCGCTGGAACACTGGCAGATCGACCCCTTCACGCCGACGGTGAAGGACGGCGTGTTATATGGCCGCGGCGCTTCCGACATGAAAACCTCGATCGCGGCCTTTGTCATCGCGCTGCGCGATTTCATCAAGGCCAACCCCGACCATCCGGGTTCGCTGGCCGTCATGTTCACCTCCGACGAGGAAGGCCCGGCCACCGACGGCACGGTGCGCGTGGTCGAAGCACTGGCGAAGCGTGGCGAGAAGCTCGACTACTGCATCGTCGGTGAACCGACCTCGGTCAAACAGCTCGGTGACACCATCAAAAACGGTCGTCGCGGTTCACTGACCGGCATCCTCACCGTCAACGGCGTGCAGGGCCATGTCGCCTATCCGCAGATGGCGCGCAACCCGATCCATGACGTTGCGGCGGCGATTGCCGAACTGGCGGCGACGGAATGGGATCGCGGCAACGAATATTTCCCGCCGACGACCTGGCAGGTGTCCAACTTTACTTCCGGCACCGGCGCCAACAACGTGATTCCCGGCACCGCGCGTGTACAGTTCAATTTCCGTTTTTCGACGGCAAGCACCGTCGAATCGCTGCAGACCCAGGTGCAGGGCATAATCAACAAACACGACGTGAAATACGACATCGAGTGGCG
>CAMBCD010000111.1 GCA_945863085.1 Bordetella parapertussis | reverse complement strand
ATCACCGGCACCGCACCACCCGCGGCAAGCCCGGCGGCGACCGAGCAAGCCAGCCCTTCGCGCGGCACCGCCACCAGCGTCAGCGACGGCTCCGCCTTCATCAGCAGGTACAGCCAGTTGGTTTCGCTGTCCGGAAGCCAGACGACATGCGTAACACCGTGTTGTTTAAGTTGCTGCAGGATGACTTCAGGGCTCAAGTGAGCCCGCAACATGTCGTTCATGGCATGACGTCCCTTTTCTTCAGCACATTAATATCATAGCAGGCACTTTTTTAATACGTCGATTGCAAATCAAAATCCCGCATCATCCGGCAAGCCGGCTGAGAGCTCAGTCGCTGGATTTGGCTGCCAACTTTTTAGACGCACTCATACGCGAGGAAACAAGCGGCCAAACAATTGATATCACGGTGAGCAACATCAGCGTCACGGTGATGCGGCTGCTGAAGAAAATGCCCAGACTCCCGTCAGAAAGCGTCAGCGCCTGCCGGAATGATTGCTCCAGAATGTCTCCCAGAACCAGGCCCAGCACCAGTGGCGTGATCGGAATGTCGGCCTTGTTGAACAGATAGCCGGCGACCCCGAAGAAAAGCAGCATGTACAAGTCAACGACACTGCCGTTGGCGGAGTAAACCCCGATCGCCGCAATGGCCATGATCAGCGGATAGAGCATACCCCTGGGGATGTAGAGCAGGCGCACAAACAATCCGATGAGCGGCAGGTTGAGGACCAGCAGCATGATGTTGCCTACGTACATGCTGTTGATGAGCCCCCAGACGACTGCAGGATGCTCCTTGAACAACTGCGGGCCCGGCTGGATCCCGTACATGATGAACGCCCCCAGCAGGACCGCGGTGACCGCCCCGCCCGGCAGGCCCAGCGTCAACAACGGCACCAGAGCACCCGCCGTGTCCGAATTGTTCGCCGCTTCCGGCCCGGCCACGCCCTCAATCGCGCCTGCCCCGAACTCCTCCGGGTGCTTGGACAGTTTTCTTTCCATGGTGTAGGAAAGGACCGAGGCAATCGTGCTGCCTGCACCCGGCAGAACACCGATGATGAAGCCCAGGATGCCACCGCGCCAGATGGGCCCGATCGACCTCTTCCACTCTTCCCGCGTGAGCCACAGCTTGCCCGAAATCCGGATCACGTCGGGAGCAGTTCCCCTGACCAGCATTTCCAGGCCCTGCAGGACTTCCGCCACCGCGAACAAGCCCACTGCCACAATTACGAAGCTGATTCCTTCCTGAAACTCCAGAACGCCCATCGTGTAACGCGGATAGGCGCTCTGCAGGTCGATACCGACGGTTGCGAGCATCAATCCGAGAAACATCGAAAAGAGCCCCTTGGGCAACGATCTGCCGGTGAGCGAAGCCACTGCGGTCATCGCAAACAGCATGAGCGTGAAAAATTCGGCAGGGCCGAATTCAATTGCCATCTCGGCAAGCGGCACGGCAAACAGCGACAGCCCGATTACACCGATGGTGCCGGCGATGAAGGAGCCGATCGCCGATACGGCCAGCGCCGCACCCGCGCGCCCCTTGAGCGCCATCGCATAACCATCGATGCAGGTCATGACTGAAGAGGATTCGCCGGGCGTGCGGATCAGGATGGAGGTTGTCGAGCCGCCGTATTTTGCGCCGTAGTAAATCCCCGCGAGCATGATGAGGGCCGACCCCGGGTTCATGCCATAGGTCACGGGAATCAGCAGAGCGATGCCAGCTGCCGGGCCGATGCCGGGTAACACCCCGACCACCGTGCCCAGAAAGCAGCCGACCAGCGTGTACCAAAGATTGATCGGCTGCAGCGCCACCGCGAAGCCGTTGAGGATATGGTTCAGCGTTTCCATAAGAGCCGGCCCTAGAAAGGCAAGAAACCCGCCGGCAGCGCGACAAGCAGCAGTTTTTTGAAGATCACGTAGCTGCCGAAACTGTACAGCACCGAAGTGAGCCCGTTGCTGATCCACTTGCCCCGGCGGAAATACGCCATCAGGACGAGCAGGTAGATGCCGGTCGAAATCGCATAACCCAGCCATTCGAACGCCGCGAAATACAGGGCGGTCCAGATCGTAGCTCCGATGACGACCGCGTAGTAGCGCCCTTCACCCGGCACCTTCCCCTCCCCGTCCGTGCTGCCGGACTTCCCGGTGCGCAGCGTCTCGACCAGCAGCCCGGCGGCAGTCAGCAGCAGCCCGATGCCGAGCAGGCGCGGAAATGCCTGGGGCCCCAGCGGATCGCTGAGATGCATAACCGCAAACTGCCCGGTGGCGTAGAGATACACCGCCGCGAGAACGACGGCAAAACAGAACGTAATCCGATTGCCCATGATGCTCCTGCCCCCATGAATCCTGCACGCCCTGCGTTCCCTTGCGCGCCTGCAAACCGCAAGACCGGCGGAGCGTCATCAGCTGCACGAATGACGCTCCGCGCGACGCCTTCGAGCGCGGCACGGCCAGCAGATATCCCCTTCAGCCCGCTTACTTGGTTTTGGCAAGTCCGATGTCCGCCATTGCAGCCTTGGTGGCGTTGTAAGTCTCCTCCAGCCCGGCCTCGAGATCCTTGCCGATCACAAAATCCTGCTGCTGGTTTCTCAGCGCGATATCGGATTTCCATTCTTCATCGTTGTTCACAACAGCCATCGCCTTTTCCCAGAAAGACCGCTGGGCGGCGGAAATGCCTTTCGGCGCATATACATAACGGCAGTTGCTCACACCGCTGACATTGAGGCCGGCTTCAGCCATCGTCGGCACATCAGCCAGCGCTCCCCCGAGCCGCTTCGGCGACGAAACGGCGAGGATCCGCAGTTTGCCCGCTTCGAAGTTCTTGAAGGCGGCGCTGACCGAGGAGCCAACGGAGTCGACATGTTTACCCATGACCGCTGTCATGGATTGTGCGTTGGTCTTGAATACAATGAGCTTCAAGCCGTTGGGATCGATGCCACCCGAACGCAGCGCCTTGGCCAGCACCAGATTGTTTGCGCCACCACGGGACGCCGTTGCGAACGATACGGACTTGACGTCGGCTTTGAGTCTCCGAATCAGGTCAGGCATGTCCTTGATGGGCGAATCGAAGGCAACGGTCACCGCTGTATTGTCGCATCGCAGCTTCGCGATTGGCGTCAGGTCGCGATAGCTCAGGTCGGACACCCCTGCGATTTCATTGCTTTGAATGGTACCCGTCGCATACAGGAGGGCGTGGGGATCCGCGGTTTTTTTGGCAACGTAAGCGGTCGCAAGAACCTGGTTGCCGCCCGCCTTGTTCACGACCACGACCGGCGTCGCCGCCAGTTTCTTCTGCTCGATAATTCGCTGGATGAAACGTGCCACACGGTCGTTCTCGCCACCTGCCCCGGTCGGCACCACAATTTCGACAGAACTTTGCGGCTGCCATCCGTCTTCCGCAGCCATCGCCGGACAGCCGGCGTAGAACCCTGCACCCGCCATAAAAACCGAAATAATCTGGCAATAACCGAATTTTGATTTCATCTTACCCTCCTCAAGGTCGAACATCAGAAAATTTCTTCTTGTTCTCGATACAACACTTCCGTGCGCTCCGCGCATGTTTTGTTCTGCCGTGCAGAATCCCCGTTATACGCCGGCCAACATCTTCCCGCGATCGCGCAAACTTGCCACGTCGGGGGCCATGACGGTACCGGGCCGGCCGGATAGCCGTTCGTAATAATGCGCAGCAAGCGCAAGATCCTGCAGCGCCATACCAACCGACTTGAAAACGACGAGCCCTTCGGACGGCACGGACCTGACACCCGTCACCACTTCCGCGAGCGTCGCGCACTTTGTCGCGGGAAGCGCGCCGGCCGCGGTGGCCTGCCGCAATTCACCCGCCTCTTCCAGGGCATGCGCGGAATCGACGATGACCATGCCGGCATTGCGGAAGCTCGCCACGTCCACCTCGGCGAACTGGCGGCGTGTGTTGCCGACCGCGCAAAGCAGCCGGCAGTCCTTGAGCCATTCGGCGCGAACCACCGGCTCGGCATCGCGCGCCTTGCTCGCCGTTGCCACCACCTGCCGCCCCCTGACCGCGGCTTCCGCCGAGTCCATGGGTGTGACCGGAAAACCCAATTTCATCGACATCTCGGCGGCAAAAGTCTCGCGGTTTGCGGCCGTCGGACTGTAAACCGCCGCCGACGCGATGCCATAGACCGCCGCAAGACTTTCGAGCTGCGTGCGCGCCTGGTTGCCCGAACCGACGAGCCCCACGCTTACCGCCCCCGCCAACAGCACACGTCGCGCCGCGACGCCGCTCGCTGCACCCGTCCGCAGATCGGTGATCAGGCGGCCATCGAGCACGGCCAGCAATTCGCCGCCCTTCAGGCTGTAGAGCAGGACGACGTAGCGCGCACCGATGCCGTTGATGTTGTGGTACGCCTTCAGCGCGCAGTAACCGGCATCGCCGTCGGCGGCGAACAGCACACGCATCGCGCCGCCCTCGAATTCGGTGATGAACTTGGGGGAAACCGATGTACTGCCCCGCGCTTCGTGTGCCATTGTCTTCTCGAGCAGATCAATCGCATCCGGCATGGAAATAATGCCGTCCATCGAAGCGAAGTCGAGCATGGCAACCATGGTCACCGCTCCGACCTGGCGGCAGCAGCGCGCCTGTCAATCATGCACACGGTGTCAAAACCCGGGAGATGACCACAACGGCCTTGCTCACCAGCCACGGGGTTCGGCGCTCAGGTACGGACACGCGGCAACACGCGCCGCGAGCTGGCTCATCACGGGCTCGCCCAGGCTCAGTCCGGGCAGCCGCGGATCGCCGCATTCGCGCCCCATGGCGCGCATGGCGGTCTTGAGGCCCGCGCGTCCGCCCTGCTTCACCAGATGGTGCAGTTCGGCCATGTCTTCCTGCAACGTCCGCGCCTGCACGAGCTGCTGCTTCGTGCAGAGTTCGTAGAGCCGGCGCGCAAGTTTCGGCGCGACGCTGGACAACGGCGAGAAGGCGCCGGCCCCGCCCACCGCAGCGTTGGGGACCATGAAATCCGTTCCCGACAACAACTGGAAATCCGGTCGGACTTCGCGGCCCAGGGAAATCGTTTCCGCCATGAAGACAAAACGCATGCTGCTGTCAACCAAACCGGCGATGTTGTCGAGTCGATTGATGACATCCATCACGATTTCGCCGGTGAGGTGCGTGCCCGCGTCTTCGACGACCGGCGTGCAGATGAAAAACGGCAGGCGGGTTGCGGAGCCGATCTGCACCAGGTGCTCGACGACCATGGAAGGCTTCGGATGCCAGAAGTAAGGCGGATGAGACGCAATGGCGGATGCACCTGCCTTTTCCGCAAAGCGCGCGCGCTCCACGGCGATGCCGGTGCCCGGGTCACTGACGTGCGCGATAACAGGCACCCGCCCTTTCACCTGCTTGATCGCGAACTCGATGACCTGGCGCAGTTCGGTTTCCCTCAGGCTGACGTCTTCGGCCTGTTGCATCGGCACGGCCAGTGAATCGGCGCCGTGTTTCAGATGAAACTCGATCACTTTGGCGTACAGGTCGTAATCGATGCTCTGGTCGGCCTTGAACGGCGTTACCGGAACATGGACCAGACCGGGTTTGAATGTGCTCATGGCGGAATCCTTTTATTGGAAATTACCAGCCATGCGGCTCGGTATTGATGACGTCCAGCTCTTCCAGCTGGCGGCACAGGAATTCAACACGTTCCTTCGATGCAGTCGGCAGCGGCAGCCTGATCGGACCTGCATTGCGCCCCATCGAAATCATGGCGCCCTTCAGTGACGAGGGATACTGATCCTTGAACAGGCGATAGAGTTTGGTGATCTTGTACTGGCAGGTACGCGCCGTATCCCAGTCATTTGCCTCGAGCGCGGCAAAAAAGCGGTTGCACAGATTGGGGGCGATGGCGCCGCACGACGAAAATGATCCGCAGGCCCCCAGCGGATAGGAGGCGAGAAGATGCTCGAGCCCCATGATGATCGAGAATCCGGGCCGCATGCGCAGCGCAACGCGGGATATCTCGGTAAATTTCTCGCTGTGGAAGCTGGCGTCCTTCATGCCCGCGTAGTTCGGCAGACGTTCGATCAGCCGCGCAACGAGTTCGCTGGTGAATTCCACGCCCTCGCCATTGCGCCAGGGCGAGTTGTAGGTGAGCACCGGCAGGTCCGTGTGCTCTCCGATCCGCACGATCGATTGGAATATCTCCTCCTGCGTCGGCCGGCGGCAGTACGGCGAAATGGTCAACAGCATGTCAGCGCCGGCCTTCTCGGCATGGCGCGTAAGGTCCAGCGAGTCTTCTTCCGACAGACTGCCGACGAAGATGGAGACCGGCACACGGTGCGCGACAGTCTTGATCAGCACTTCCGCGCCTTTCTTGCGCTCCTCCATCGTGAGGTTCGGCGACTCCGCCTTGTGATGCGGCCATGCGATGGCCGGCGCGCCGTTGACCACATGGAAATTGACCATTTTCTCGAGACCATCGTAATCCACGCTGAAGTCATCATGCAGCGGGGTCACGGGGGCCTGCATCACACCCTTCAGCACGAAGGGCTGTTTTTTTGATGCCGACCTGGCGGCAGGGGCTTCGGTAAGCACCGTAGACATGGGCTGGGTTCCTTTTCCGGTTGGAGATGGGGCGCGCGGCAATAACCGGTCCTCCGCACACACGTTTTTTCTTATAGGGTAATTCTAGAAACAAGCTGCTGGCGGCATAAGGCGGCAAGCCCTACAATCACTGTTAAGATCAACCTTAACAGTGAGTCCTGCATGGACCGGCTGCACGGCATTCTTGTCTTTCTGCGCGTGGTCGAACACGGCACCCTGAGCGGCGCTGCACGGGCGCTGGGCGTCAGCACAGCAGCCGTGAGCAGCACGCTAAGCCGGCTGGAAAAACAACTCGCCGGGCGGCTGCTGATCCGCAGCACGCGCGGGCTCAGCACCACGCCGGAAGGCGCCGAGTTCTATGCCCGCTGCAAGCAGATCATGGCCGAACTCGCGGAAGCGGAAGGCCTGGTCAGCCGCGCCGCGCGGGCAGTGGTGGGACGATTGCGGGTAAGACTGCCACTGACCCTGGGCCGCATGTGGATCGTCCCCAGCCTGCCGCAGTTCATGCTCAAGCACCCATCGCTCGCAGTCGAGGTCGTGTGCATGGATTTCGTCCCGCACACCATTGAGGACGGGCTCGACGTCTCAGTGCAGACCGGCGAAATGCACGATTCCAGCCTTGCCGTGCGGCAACTCGCCACCACGCGCTACGTGATCTGCGCGGCGCCAGCCTATTTCGCCGCGCACGGCGCGCCGCAGTCGCCCGATGAACTTCATGGCCACACCTGCATCAACTACCGCCGGCCGCGAACCGGCCGCGTGCGCGAATGGAAAATGAAGAACGGCACGACTGAGCGCCAGATCACGATCAACAGTGCGATGATCTTCAACCGCATCGGGCTGCTGATCGAGGCCGCCCGGGCCGGATACGGCCTGATCCAGATTCCCGAGTGTTACGCACAGCCCTATCTCGCGCGCGGCGAACTTGTCGAAACGCTGGAAGACTACAAAGCCGGCGGCTACAAGATTTCGGTCGTTTACCGCCAGCAACAGCGATTGGCCCCCAAGGTGCGCGTGTTCATGGATTTTTTGGCAGCCCTGTTTGACCCGCCGCCATGGACACTCCCGCAATCAGGCCCATCGTCCGCGCAGACTCCGCCGCCACGACAAAAACGGCAACGTGCATGAAGGGGTTGTAAATCCGGGGGTGCGGGCATGCCGCGCATGTTTAATCCGGTTTAATCACCCTGCAGATTCGCATCCTGAACCACCTTGGTCCATTTCGCGATCTCGGATTTGACATGGGCGGCAAACTGCTCCGGCGATGCCGATTCAACGGTGATGCCCTGGTCTTCAAGGCGCTTTTTCAACGGCCCTGAAAGTACTTTCGCACCATCGGCGTGCAGCTTGGCAAGTATCGGTTGCGGCACTTTCGACTGTGTGCACAGGCCGTACCAGCCGGTGACGTCATAACCGGGCACACCCGCTTCGGCAAACGTCGGCACATCGGGCAGCTGCGCGTTGCGCACCGCCGAGGTCACTCCCAGCGCGCGCACACGCCCGGCCTTGACCGCGGCCAGCGGCGCGCCGGCAAGATTGCCCACCGAGGACTCCATGTGGCCGCTCATCGCATCGGCCAGCGCAAGGGCGGCGCCC
>CAMBCD010000110.1 GCA_945863085.1 Bordetella parapertussis | reverse complement strand
AGTGTTGTCCATGTCGAAAACGATGAATGAACAGGAGCAGTGCAATGAAAAAACGCGTGATTCGATTGCTGGGTGCCGTGGTGATGGTGGTGGTCGCCGGATCTGCTGTCGCGCAGTCCTGGCCTAACCGCTCGGTGCGACTGATCAGTCCGTTTGCCCCTGGTGGCGGCGCGGACATCACGTCGCGGGCTTTGGCGCAGAAATTGACTGTGGCGCTGGGGCAGCAGGTGATTGTCGATAATCGCGGCGGTGCGGGCGGCATGCTCGGTGTGGATCTGGCCGCGAAGTCGCCCCCCGATGGTTATACCCTGGTGTTGGGAACGATTGGACCCATAGCCATCAATCCAAGCCTGTTGAGCAAGATGCCCTACGATCCGCTGAAGGATCTGGCGCCGGTGTCCCAGGCCGCAGTGGCCGTCAACGTGCTGGTGGTGCATCCGTCATTGCCGGCCAAATCGGTCAAAGAACTGGTGGCGATTGCGAAGGCGCGGCCCACGGATCTCAATTACGGCTCGTCGGGGTCCGGCGCAGCGGATCACCTGGCCGGTGAACTGTTCAATGCCATGGTCAAGGTGAAGATGGCGCATATCCCGTACAAAGGCGGGGCGCCGGCCATGCTCGACCTGGTTTCGGGCAATGTGCAGATGGTGTTTTCGACCCTGTCCACGGCGACTGCGGCCATAGACGGCGGCAAGGTCCGGGCACTGGCGGTGGCCGGCAGCAAACGTTTCGAGGGCATGCCTGACCTGCCGACGATGTCGGAAGCCGGCCTGAAAGGTTTTGAGGTTAACAACTGGTACGGCCTGTTTGCACCTGCGGGTACCGCCAAAGACATCATTGCCCGGGCGAATGCCGAAACCGTCAGGGCGCTGGCGGCGCCTGATGTGAAAAAACGTCTGATGGACGCCGGCATCATTGCCACCTCGAGTTCGCCGGAAGGATTCTCAAATTACATCCGTGCCGAAACCGCGAAGTGGGGCAAGGTCATCAAGGACGCGAACATCAAGGGCGGCTGAGCACCGAACTCAGCTTGAGGCGCGTTGCACCCAGCGCGCCGCCACGAACAACCGGCGGTCATTGTTGCGGCGGGCGATCAGCTGGGTGCCGACCGGCAATCCGTTGGGGCCCTCGAACAGCGGCAATGTGACCGCCGGCACATGCATGCTGGTCCAGATTGCGCAGAACGAGGCGTTGCCTGTCGCATGCAGTCCCAGCGGTGCTTCGCCGGCTGCGGCGGGAGTCAGCAGCACGTCGTAATCCGCCATGAGGTCGTCGAACGCGAGTCGCTGCCGTTCGAGGAAATCGCGCGCATCGCGGTAGGTTTCGTAGCTGCAGTCCAGACCGTCGCGGATCCGGTTGTTGCGTAGCCGCTCGCTGATCATCTCCCAGTGGTGGTCGATTTCCCAGGCGCGGTTGCGGGCGAATTCAAAACTGGATATCCAGCGGTGCGCGTCTTCAATGCGTGAAAACTCCGCGGGCAGCGTGACGTCGGACACAGTTGCACCGGCCTGCGCCAGACGGCTCGCACAGGTTTCAAGCAGCTGCTGGGTTTCGGGTTCACACTGGTTCCAGATGTGGGTGCGGCAGAAACCGATGCGCGGCGGGGCGTTGTCCGCGGGCAGTGCCACCGGCGTGACGCCGAGCAACACATCGCGGTACAGGGCGACATCCTCAACGCTGCGTGTTATCAGGCCCAGCGTGTCGAGTGAGCCTGAAGCTTCCATCACGCCGGCACAACGCAGGTCGCCCCAGGTCGGGCGGTAACCGACACAGCCACAGAACGCTGCCGGGCGGATGGTCGATGCGGTGGTCTGTGTGCCCACACCCAGCGGCACCATGCCGGCGCCGACAGCTGCGGCCGAACCGCTCGACGAACCGCCGGGGGTGCGTTGCGGATCAAACGGGTTCCGGGTTTTGCCCGGGAAAAAATTGGCGAACTCGGTGGTCACGGTTTTGCCCATGATCAGGCCGCCGGCGCGGCGGGTGAGTGCGACGCAGGTGGCGTCGATGCGCGGCCGGTGTCCGCGGTGGATGGGGGTGCCGTATTCGGTGGGCATGTCGGCCGTGTCGATGATGTCCTTGATGCCCACCGGCACGCCCTGCAGCGGCCCTGTGGTGCCGCGTTTGTCGAGTTCGCGCGCCTGGGCCAGCACCAGCTGTGGATCAAGGTAATGCCAGGCTGCAACCTGCGGTTCACGTTGTGCGATGTGTTCGAGGCAGGATTCGGCGACAGCGGTGGCTGTGGTCCGTCCCGCAGCAATGGCGCTGACGATTTCAGTTGCGGTGTATTGGTGCAAGGCTTTGGTTTGCATGGGGAGTGGCGGCAAAGGAGGGGTTGTTGAATCCGTTCGAGTATCACTGCATGGCGAAGCGGGCGTCAATTGCAGGCCGAAAAAACGGCGCCTTGGAGCGCCGTTTTAAGTCATTGATTTAAAATGAATATTTTAATGATTATTCCCAGAGTCTCTCGGGCAGCGGCAAGCCCGCCAGTTGTTCCGCCGTCAGCGGCCGGTCGGGTGTGATGCCCACCCGTTCCAGCACTGCGGCGAGTTGCCGTCCGTGCTGGGCGCTGTGCCAGGTCGAACGTTCGTAGAGCATGTAGATGGGCTGCATGCCGAAGAAGGTCTTGATTTTCTGCTGGCAGGATTTGTCCTCGAGCCTGTTCCACCAGTTCTCGAGCCGCGCGATGATGGTGTCACCGTAACGCGCGATTTCGTCGCCGCTCATGAACTCGCCGTCTTTCGGCGGCATGTTGGCGAGCTGCACCGCATATTCGACACCGCCTTCGACGGATTCGAGGAAGGCTTCGCCGATGCGGAAGATGTGATGGCACATCAGGCGGATCGAGCGGTCGCGATTGGGGATCACGCGTTCCGTCAGTTGCGCGTCTGGCAGCTGGCGCATCAGCCGCTGCGCGGTGCGCAGCACCATCACCCAGCGCTTGATCAGCTCTTGCGGCGGCAGCGGTTTGTGGCCGGTGCCCTGCAGGCCGACAAACTCCGCAACGTCTTCAAGGTTCTGGCCGAACACAAACTGATCGCCCTTGGCGACGACCGGAACATTGCGCACACCGAACTTCAGCAGACGTTCACGGCCCTGCGGATCGTTCAGTACGTCGATGGCGATGAAATCAATTTTTTTGCGCGAAAGAAACTCTTTCGCCCGGAGACAGCTGCTTCACCCGGGTTGGGTGAAGAGGATGAACTGTTCGATGGCGCCCATATGTGACCTTTCGGGAGGCGGTGGGGGTGAAGGGCAAGACTACGACCGGCATTGCCGGGCGTCAAGGATCGCGATGTTATAATCCGCGCGCTTTTTACCCCGCAACTTATCCCGCAACATCGCCTCGCAACATAGCGCGTAAAAATCCATATGATGAAGCTGATCGGGACTGCCACCAGTCCCTATACCCGCAAGGTGCGCGTCGTCCTTGCCGAAAAACGCCTGGAATGTGAATTTGTTGTCGATGCGCCGAATACCGACAACAGCACGGTCACTCAATACAATCCGCTGGGAAAAATACCGGTGCTGGTGCTGGACGACGAGAGCACCTTGTTTGATTCACGGGTGATCGCCGAATACCTGGACAATGCCAGCCCGGGCAACCGGCTGATTCCGGAGGAGAAACGCCCGCGCATCCAGGCACGGCGCTGGGAGGCGCTGGCCGACGGGTGCACGGACGCCGCGATCGCGGTACTGGCGGAAAAACGCCGTCCGGTGGAGCAGCAGTCGCCTGAGTTGATCGCACGCCAGCAGGGCAAGGTGGACCGCGCGCTGCAGATGATGGCCGATGACCTCGCGGCAAAAAACTGGTGCACCGGCGACTTTTTTTCATTGGCCGACATCGCCGTCGGCTGCTGCCTGGGCTGGATGGAATTGCGGCTGCCGGATCTGCCGTGGCGGCGCAATCATCCGAACTTGGCGCGTCTCGCCGACAAACTTGCGCAGCGCCAGTCATTCAGGGATACAGCGCCAGAATAAGGATTGGCAACGATAACTTACGAGGCGACGGAGAGGCGTGTCGCTGCGTAAGTGGCGCGTCGCAGCTTTATATCAAGCCGTCAGTCCTTGCTGAACGGCTCCGTATCCGGCGGGCAGCTGGTATCAAGCGATACCGTCTGCGCCTGGCGTGCTGACTGGATGATGCCGCCGCCGATGCAGACGCGGCTTTCGTAGATCACTACCGACTGGCCGGGCGTCACAGCCCACTGGCTTTCGGCAAATTCCACCACGCATTTTTCCGGCGTTGTCGATGACAGCGAACACGCGGCGTCTTTTTGCCGGTAACGCGTCTTGGCGCTGTACACCCACTGGGTGTGCGGCGTCTCGCCGCTGATCCAGTTCAGGTTGACGGCAGTCAGCTGGTCGGCAAGCAGCAAGGGATGATCGTGACCCTGCACGACCACCAGCCGGTTGTTCTGCATGTCCTTGTGCGCGACATACCAGGCATCACCGTCGCCGTTGCGGGTGCCGCCGATGCCGAGGCCCTGGCGTTGTCCCAGCGTGTAGAAAGTCAGCCCCATGTGTTTGCCGACCTTGACGCCTTCCGGGGTGACGATGTCGCCGGGGTTCGCCGGCAGGTAACGATTGAGGAATTCGCGGAAAGGACGCTCGCCGATGAAACAGATCCCGGTTGAATCCTTTTTGTCATGGTTGGGCATGCCTTCGCGGCGGGCGATTTCGCGTACATCACGTTTATAAAGCGCGCCCAGCGGGAACCAGGTTTTGGCCAGCTGCTGCTGGTTGAGGCGATAGAGGAAATAACTCTGATCCTTGCTGCCGTCCTCGGCTTTGAGCAACTGGTGCAGGCCGTCGATTTCGCGCACCTGCGCATAGTGGCCGGTGGCGATGCGGTCGGCGCCGAGGTTCATGGCATGGGCGAGGAAAGCCTTGAACTTGATTTCGGCATTGCACAGCACGTCTGGATTGGGCGTGCGGCCAGCCTGGTATTCGCTGAGGAATTCGCTGAATACGCGATCCTTGTATTCGGTGCTGAAATTGACCGCCTCGATATCGATGCCGATGCGATCGGCAACGGCGACAGCGTCGATCAGGTCCTGCCGTGACGTGCAGTGTTCGTCGGTGTCGTCGTCTTCCCAGTTTTTCATGAACAGGCCGATGACTTCATGGCCCTGTTGTTTGAGCAGCAGTGCGGCTACAGAGGAGTCAACACCGCCCGACATGCCGACCACGATTTTTTGCTTGCGTGCCATGATCCTAGATATGGTGATGCAGCAGGTCCAGCGCATGGCGCCGGCCGGCCAGGTAATCGTCGACGCATTGCATCAGCAGTGGGCTGCGGTGTTTTGCGCGGCAGGCGCGGATTTCGGCAACCGGCATCCACAACGCACGCATGATGCCGGCATCGAGTTTCCGACCTGCGTCATGATCCGAGAGTTCCCCGGCGAAGGCGAAGCGCAGGTAGGTGATGCCGGATGCGGCCTGATGGTACTGGTAAACGCCGACCAGCGCGGTCGGCGTGAAACGCCAGGCCGACTCTTCCCGCGTCTCGCGGATCACGGCGTCCAGCAGGGACTCACCCGCTTCGAGATGGCCCGCGGGCTGGTTGTAGCGGACACCATCGGCCGTCTGCTCCTCGACCAGCAGGAAGGCGCCGTCACGCTCAACGACGGCGGCGACGGTGACATTGGGTTTCCACTGGCTGGTTTTGTCGCTCATGCCGGTATTTTATCGCCAGCGGCTTGCGCCTCAAAAAAAGAAAAGGCGGGGCCTAGGCCCCGCCTTTTCAATGACGCTGGAAATTACAGCTTTATTTCTTTGCTTTGCAGGCTTTATTGTCTTTGTTTTTTGCGTCCTTGCAGTCCACTTTTGCAGCTTCCTTCTTTTCGGCTGCAAACACCGGAGCAACGGACACGACCGAGAACATTGCAGCAAATGCAATTGCGAGCAGTTTCTTCATGTTTCCTCCCTTGGTGATTAGACTGATCCGGCCGGTGGCCGGTCGGTAGCTCTAGGTGAGCGGCGTCACATTAGCGCATGCGTTTATAAATGACAACTGAATAACAACTGGGGGGGATATGGCCTTATTGCCGGGAAAAAGCGCCAAAAAAGGGCGAAAAAAAGCAGGGCGCAAGCCCTGCCTTTTTACGAGAAACCGAAGAATTACTTCTTGTCGGCTTTTTTCTCGGCTTTTTTCTCAGCCTTGGCGGGGGCCTTTTTCTCTTCTTTTTTCTCTTCTTTTTTCGCATCAGCGGCGTACGCCGGGGCAACAGCAACGGTGGCGAAAGCGGCGGCGATAATGGCGGCAAACAGTTTGTTCATGATTTCCTCATTAATGGTTGATCAACCAGGCCTTTTGGCCTTTGACCGAAAAGCCGGTCAAGCGCCAATAACGGGCGGGATTACAGTCGGTTGACAGTCTGGTGTAAGTTTTATTGATAAAAGTGACAATAAAAACAAAGTTTTCAGTATTTCCCGGGTTTGGGCACCCGGGTTGAGGGGCGATTGCGATGTTGCCGGGGGTGCGCGGGCTCCGGAGTTGAGGGGGCGTAACCTAGAATTGACGACTCAGCGATTTTCCAGCTTCCAGGTGTAATTCCAGTCAGGGTCCACGGGCCCACACTGTGGCGGATCAGTCGCAGGGTCGGAAATCCGACAGCGGCCGTCATCTGCCGGACCTGGCGATTACGGCCTTCGCGGATGGTCAGTTGCAGCCAGGTTGTGGGAATGTTCTGCCGGAAGCGGACCGGTGGCACCCGCGGCCATAACCAGTCCGGCGGCGCGACCAGTGCAACTTCCGCCGGGCGGGCGCGATAGTCGCTCAATTGCACGCCCTTGCGCAACGGTGCCAGCGCCGCATCGTCCGGGGCGCCCTCGACTTCGACAAAATAGGTTTTTGGCAGCTTGTGCCGGGGGTCGGTGATCCGGTGCTGCAGATCCCCGTCGCCGGTCAGCACGACCAGCCCTTCGCTGTCGGTATCCAGCCGTCCCGCCGGGTAGACCTCGGCGATCGGCACCACATCCTTCAGTGTCGGGTGCTTGCCCGAAGGCGTGAACTGGCAGATCACGCCATAGGGTTTGTTGAGCAGGATGACCTGTGATGCCATCGGGGGATTGTACGGAAAAAGGCCCCGCAGATACGGGGCCTTTTTGGTGTTGCGGGCGGTTGCTGCGGTTTATGCCGCGACGCCGGCTTCAATACCCTTGGTCAGTTGCTCGTAACCGGGCAGCGTCAGGAATTCCACGTAGTCGTCGCTGGTGGTGATTTCATCGAAAAGCCGGGCCGCTTCTTCATAACGGCCTGCCCCCCAGGCGTCCTCGCCGAGTTCGCGGCGCACCCGCGCCAGTTCTTCCGGCAGCATTTTGCGGAACATGTCGCGGGTGACCTTGCGGCCGTCGTCGAGTACGCCCTTGGGGCTGCGCATCCATTGCCAGATCTGCGACCGCGAAATTTCCGCGGTGGCGGCGTCTTCCATCAGGTTGTACACCGGCACACAACCGTTGCCGGCGAGCCAGGCGCCGATGTACTGGATGCCGACGCTGATGTTGTTGCGCAGGCCGGCTTCGCTGATCGGCGCTTCCGGCTGGAAGTTGAGCAGGTCGCGGGCGGTGACATTGACGTCGGGACGCAGGCGGCTGACCTGGTTGGCTGCCGGCATGTGTTTGTCGAAAATTTCCTTTGCAATGCCGACCAGGCCTGGATGCGCGACCCAGGTGCCGTCGCAACCGTCGGTGGCTTCGCGTTCCTTGTCGGCACGTACCTTGGCCATTGCGGCATCGTTGGCGGCGGGATCGTTCTTGATCGGGATTTGCGCCGCCATGCCGCCCATCGCAAAAGCCTTGCGCTTGTGGCAAGTCTGGATTAGCAGCAGCGCGTAGGCGCGCATGAAGGGCGCGGTCATCAGCACCTGGCTGCGGTCGGCGAGACAGAAATCCTTGTTGGAACGGAATTTCTTGATGCAGCTGAAAATGTAGTCCCAGCGGCCGATGTTGAGGCCGACGCAATGTTCGCGCAGCTCAAAGAGGATTTCGTCCATCTCGAAAGCGGCGAGCACGGTCTCGATCAGTACCGTGCCCTTGATCGTGCCCTGCGGCACGCCGAGTTCCTGCTGCGCCATCACGAAAATGTCGTTCCACAGCCGTGCTTCGAGGTGGCTTTCCATTTTCGGCAGATAGAAATACGGGCCAGTGTTGCGCGCCAGGGCTGCCCTGGCGCTGTGGAAAAAATACAGCGCGA
>CAMBCD010000109.1 GCA_945863085.1 Bordetella parapertussis | reverse complement strand
TTGATGTCGATTTCGATGGAGTCGTCGACTTCCGGGTAAACGAACACGCTGGCGAATGAGGTATGGCGGCGGTTGTTCGAATCGAAGGGCGATTTGCGCACCAGGCGGTGTACGCCGGATTCGGTGCGCAGGTGGCCGAAGGCGTAGTCGCCGGTGATTTTCAGCGAGGCGCTTTTGATGCCGGCGACATCACCGGCGGATTCTTCAAGCACTTCGACGCGGAATTTTTTGGTTTCGCAGTAACGCAGGTACATGCGTTCGAGGATCGAAGCCCAGTCCTGCGCCTCGGTGCCGCCGGATCCCGACTGGATGTCGAGAAAGCAGTTGTTCGGATCCATCGGGTTGGCGAACATGCGGCGGAATTCCATGTCCTCCACGATGCCGCCCAGTTTGGCGGCGTCCTGCTCGACGGCGACCAGCGTGTTGTCATCCTTCTCGCCGCGGGCCATTTCGAACAGTTCCTGCGTGTCGCGCATGTCGCGGTCGAGATCGCGCAGCGTGACCACGATGCCTTCCAGTATCTTGCGTTCGCGGCCCACTTCCTGGGCGCGCGGGGCGTCATTCCACAGCGCGGGGTCTTCGCTCAGCTTGACCAGTTCTTCGAGACGACGGGTTTTTGAATCGTAGTCAAAGATACCTCCGCAACGCCCCCGCGCGTTCTTCAAGGTCGTGCAGGCGATTGGCGATGGCGTTGATGCGTTCGGCTTCCATGGAGTTTCCGCGAAAAAGGCGGATTTTACAGTAGCGGGGAGGGTGCGTCCTCGTGGCGGGGCGTCGAGCGCGATGCTGTTCCCGCCGGCACGGACATCGACTTGCGCGGGACTTGAACGGCCGCAGCGATGTTTAGTGACCGGCGCAAGCACTGTCGCGCATCGATAAAAATATCAATAAAAACAAATACTTATAATATTTTGATCGATGTGGCGCATCAAACCACCGGTGTTTTCACCGGCTGGCCGGAGAGATGCAGCAGAATGTTTTCGATCTGCAGGTCGCCCATCGCGCTGCGGGTTTCGTTGCTGGCGCTGGCCATGTGCGGCAGCAGCACGGCGTTGTCGAGTTCAAAAAACTCCGGAGGCACGTCGGGCTCTTTTTCGTAGACATCGAGTCCGGCACCGGCGATTTTTTTCTGCTGCAGATACTGCAGCAGTGCCGGCTGGTCGACCACCGAGCCACGCGCCACGTTCACGAGATAACCCTGCGGGCCCAACGCATCCAGCACCCTGGCATTGACCAGCTTGTCGGTGTCGGCGCCGCCGGGCGTGATCACCAGCAGCACATCCGAATTTTTCGCCAGCGTCACCGCATCGGGATCGTAGACGTAGGGCACGTCTTTTTTATTGCGGTTGTGATAACGGATGGTCATCTTGAAGGCCTCGGCGCGACGGGCAATTTCTTCGCCGATGCGGCCGAGTCCGAGGATGCCCAGGGTTTTGCCGCCGAGTGAAGTGGTGAACGGGTAAGTGCCGTCGCTTTTCCAGCGGCCGGCGCGCAGGTATTTGTCGGCCTGCGGAAACTTGCGCAGCGTGTTCAGCACCAGCGCCATCGCGCAGTCGGCGACACAGTCATTGAGCGTATTGGCGGTATTGGTGACGATGATGCCGCGTTTTTTTGCGGCGTCGAGGTCGATCTGGTCCACGCCGACGCCGAAGTTGGCGATGATTTCCAGTTTGGGCAGTGCATCCATCAGCGCGGCATCGACTTTCGAGTGCCCGGTATGCGCCAGCGCCCGTATCCTGGGGGCCGCTTCCCTGAGTGCGGCGGCACGGTCGGGGGCTTCCCACAATTTGACCAGCGCGAATTCCTGCTCCATGCGTTTCTGGGTGCCCTGGTGGCCTTTTGCGGTGAGGAGCAGATCGTGTTTCATGGTCGCTTTCGTGGTGTCAGGGAAGATGTTGCGGATTTTATGATTTTTTTCCAAAAACATGACAGCCTCGCCAGAGGCATGTTTTTGTCATTATCGATGCAATTTTCAATATTCGATTACTTGCCGACATTCGCGTCCGTCAGCACCTTGCCGCCGAATGCGGCCAGGTCGGCAGGCATCAGGCCGCGTTCGACCAGCGGGCCCGGGCTGAAGCGGAAATTTTTGGCGATCGCGAGCTTGCGCGCCATGCCGGCGAGATCGGATCGTGCCAGCGGCTGGCTGCGGGGCAGGGCATAGAGGATCCGGTTATGGGAGCCGGCGATGCGTAGCACAAGGAGTTCGCCGAAAGTGTCCTGGTAAGTCCGCACCATCGAATCATAGGGCGGGCTGGTGGCGGTAAACCAGATGTTGCCGATGACGACGCCGTCGCTGCGTACGGCGCGGCGCACGGCCGAGAGGAATTCCTTCGTGGTCAGGTGTGCCGGAACGGCCTCGGCGCCGAAGGCATCGAGGAAAATCGCGTCGTACGGCTGTCGCACCGCTTCGACGAATTTGCGCCCGTCGGCGATGTGGATGCGCATGTGTTCATCTTCGCGAAAGCCGAGATAATTTTTTGCCGCGTACGCCACTTCGGGATTGATGTCGACGGCGTCGATTTCGGCATCGGGATAGTTTTTGCGCAGAAAGGCGGGCAGGGTGCCGCCGCCGAGGCCGATGATCAGGAAGCGGTGTGCCTGCTCATTGCACAGTGCGAGCCCGGTCAGCGCGACGGGGGTATAGGCGAGCCCGAGGTATTCTGGATCACCGAGTTTGACCAGGCTCTGGCGCACGCCATCGCGGCCGAAACGCAATGCACGCATGTTGTTGCCTTCGTCGGTGACCACGACGGTGCCGTAGTCCGAGGCTTTTTCGTACAGCACGGTGTCGCCGGCAATCGCCGGCGCAGCCTGCAAGGCCAATGCCAGCAGCATGCACAGCCACGGCGTGCCCTGGCCCCGATGTGTACTCAATTGCGCTCCTCGCCCGGTGCGACTTTTTTGTGAATTATGCGGCCTGCCAGTGCTCCAGCAGCAGTTGCAGCGTTACCGCGCCATTGTAATGGTTCGCCGACAACCGGTAAGTCGCGGCGATGGCCACGGGCAGGGGATCGGCATGGCCGAACAGCATGGCATCCAGCTGCTGGCTGCCGCGCCGCAGGCGGAGTTTCAGGTGGCGCTCGCCGACGATGCGTTGTGCGACAACTTCGAAATGATCGTAAAAACGTGGTTCGGGAAATCCCTGGCCCCATACGGAGTCTGCCAGCGTCGTCGCATTGGCCAGTGTCATGTCCTCCGGCAGCAGGGAGCCGTCGGTGACCCATTCGCGTTCGAGGTCGGCGGGTGTCAGCAGTTCGCTGGCCACGGCTTCGAAGGCTGCACAGAAGGGTTTGAATCCGTTTTCATGCAGCGTCAGGCCGGCGGCCGCGGCATGGCCACCGAAACGAACGATCAGTTCCGGATGGCGTTTTGATACCAGGTCCAGCGCGTCGCGCAGGTGCAGCGCCGCAATCGAACGCCCCGAACCCTTCAGTTCACCGTTGCACGAGGACGCAAATGCAAAGGTCGGACGGTGGAAACGTTCGCGCAGGCGCGAAGCAAGGATGCCGATCACGCCCTGGTGCCAGCCCGGGTCATAAAGGCTCAGCGTGTAGCCGGGCTGCACATTTTCCACGGCAGCCAGGGCGGATTCCTGCATGCCGGCCTCGACGTCGCGGCGTTTGCGGTTGAATTGATCGAGCTGGCGCGCGATGTCGGCAGCGCGAACAGGATCATCCGTGGTCAGGCATTCGATGCCGACCGACATGTCATCCATGCGCCCGGCGGCATTGAGGCGCGGGCCGGCGACAAAACCCAGATCGTAGGTTCCGGCGCTGCGCACTTCGCGTCCGGCGGCGTTGAACAGTGCGTTGATGCCTGGTTGCGCGCGTCCGGCGCGGATGCGCTGCAGGCCCTGTTGCACCAGCAGCCGGTTGTTGTCGTCCAGCTTGACCACGTCGGCGACGGTGCCCAGCGCGACGAGGTCGAGCAAGGTACCGAGGTTTGGCTCTGCTTTGCCGGAATAGGCGCCACGCTTTCGAAATTCCGCGCGCAGCGCCAGCATCAGATAAAACATCACGCCGACACCGGCGAGGTTTTTGCTGGGGAATGTGCAGCCCGGCTGGTTGGGATTGATGATGCACCAGGCGTCCGGCAGTTGATCGCCGGGCAGGTGGTGGTCGGTAACCAGCACTTTCATGCCGAGGCGCCTGGCTTCGGCGACACCGTCGATGCTGGCAATGCCGTTGTCGACGGTGATCAGCACATCGGGTTTTTTTTCTGCGGCGGCGAGTTGCACGATCTCCGGTGTCAGGCCGTAACCGTATTCAAAACGGTTGGGCACCAGGTAATCGACGTCGGCGCCGAACATGCGCAGCGCGCGCAGGCCGACCGCGCAGGCGGTGGCGCCGTCGGCGTCATAGTCGGCGACGATCAGCAGTTTTTTGTGCGCGGTGATGGCGTCGGCGAGCAGCGCCGCCATGGTGTCGACGTTGCGCAATTGGGCGAGGGGAATCAGCCGTGACAGCTCGGGCGCGAGTTGTTCGCTGTGGCTGATGCCGCGCGCGGCATAAATGCGCGCCATGAACGGCGGTATTCCATCGGCGAGCAGTTGTGCGAGCGCAGCCCCGTCGACGCTGCGGGTGACGATGTTGCTCATTTGCCGGTGACTGTGCCCCAGGTCAGCGGGCGACGCCAGAATTTCATGGTATCGACAGGGCGCAAGGTGCAGCGCAGGCAACTGTCTGCGCCGCCGGCGACGATCACCAGTTCTTTCAACGGACCTGACAGTGCGCCCCACAAGGCGCCGAACCACATTTCCTCAAGGGAGTTGACGGCCTTGAGCCAGGCGTCGGGGCCGCCATAACGCAGGCCGAGGTGGGCGCGGTCGATTGAAATCAGGTGCCGGCCACCGGATTTCGGTCGGGCGCCGAACCACAGTGCGGCGCTGGACGGTGCTGCATGGAACTCCGCGCCGCTTTGCACCGCCAGTGCAGTGGCCAGCGGGTCATCGCTCCAGACTTCGCTGAAATGGCGGCCCGGCACGGTGGGCTTGCGGCCGCCCCCCCACAGCAGCAGGCTGTTGACCACGGGCAGGCCGCGGGCCTCCCGCGCCTGGTTGACCGGATGTTCGTGCAGCACCATCTGTGCTTCGGTCAGGATGCGATGCCAGTGGCTGGCGCGCGATCCGGTCAGCGCTGTGGGCGGCAGCGAGCGGCCCGCCGTCGCCCCCAGTGTCGGTGCGGTGATGCCGGTGGATTCTGTCTGCCGGATGTACCAGCGTGTCGCATGCGGGGCGGTCAGGGCGATGCCGTCGGCACTGAAATGCGTATTGAGCGACGCCGTCAGCGCCGCGGTCTCCTCGTCACTTAAGGTCAGCGCCGGAGCGGCCAGCACCCGCGTGCCGTGGCGTTGCAACTGGAGGTAGACGGGATCCGCGCGCAGCCAGTAATCGGAACCGATGTCGATGCCGTCAACGGCAGCGGTCAGCGAGGCGACCGGCCAATCCTCGCGTTGTTCAACCTCAAACGCCTGGCATAACCAGATTTCGGCGTCGATCGCCGGAAAGCGCTGCAGTACGCCGCGGCCGAACATGCGGCGCAACACAGGCGCGGTATTGCCGTCAGCGATGGCCGTTTCCATGCCGGCAGGCGGCAGCAGATCGGGAATGAACAGGGTGAGATGCACGATTGTCCGACAAGTTCACCGCGGGTGTGAGTGCGGCGGCGTGGAGCGAGTCTAGCATGCGTCCGTCGCCGGCAGACGGACTGTCGTGCCTCGTTTATGGCACACTTCGTCATTGTTTTTCAGCGACTTATTTCAGCGACCTCCCTTGAACTGCTTTCCTTGAACGCATTCCCTTGAACTCATTCCCTTTATTTGTCGGCCTGCGTTATACCCGCTCGCGCCAGCGCACCAGATTCATTTCGGTGATTTCGCTGATTTCAGTGGTCGGCATTACGCTGGGCATGACGGTGCTGATTACCGTGCTGTCGGTGTTCAATGGTTTTCAGCGCGAAGTGCGTACGCGCATGCTGAGCGCAGTGGCCCATGTCCAGGTCACCGGCCTTGGCGAGGGTTTGCGCGACTGGCAGGGCATTGCTGCCGAGGTGGCGAAAAATCCGCATGTGCTTGCCACTGCACCTTATGTGTCGGCGCAGGGCCTGCTGACCAACGGCGGCAGTGTGCGCGGCGCGATGCTGCGCGGCATCGACCCGGCGGCGGAAGAGAAGGTCAGTGAAATCGGTAAGCACATGCGTTCCGGCACGCTCGAATCCCTGCGCACCGGCGAATACAACGTGGTGCTGGGCGCGCCGCTGGCGCGCGCGCTGGGGGCGACGGTCGGTGACAAGGTGGTGCTGGTGGCGCCGCAGGGGCAGGTGACGCCGGCGGGCATCCTGCCGCGGATGCGCCAGTTCACGGTGACCGGGACCTTCGAAGTCGGGCACTACGAAATCGACGCCGGTCTTGCAGTGGTGCATATCGGCGACGCGCAGCGGCTGTACCGCATGGAAGATCAGGTGTCCGGCGTCAGGCTCAAACTCGACGATCTGTTCCTCGCGCGCAAGGTGGCGCGCGAACTGCTGGCGGTGCTGCCGCCGGAGGTGTCGGTCAGCGACTGGTCGCAGTTCAACGCGACCTATTTCCGCGCCGTCGAACTGGAAAAACGCATGATGTCGCTGCTGCTGTTTTTCATCATCGCCATCGCTGCTTTCAACATGGTGGCCAGCCTGTACATGATGGTCAGGGAAAAACAGGCCGACATCGCGATCCTGCGCACCATGGGCGCCTCACCCGGCGAGGTGATGCGCATCTTCATGGTGCAGGGCACGCTGATCGGCGTCATCGGCGTCGGCTGCGGCATCGTGTTCGGCATCCTCGGCGCGCTGAACGTCGACAGCATCATCGGTTTGATCGAACAGGTGTTCCGTGTCAAGTTCATGCCGCAGGATGTCTACCAGATTGCCGACCTGCCGTCGGAACTGCAGGCAGGTGATGTGGTCCTCACGGCCGTTGTGGCCTTCGTGCTGTCGATCCTGGCAACGATTTACCCAAGCTGGCGCGCGTCCAAGGTCAATCCGGCGGAGGCGCTGCGTTATGAGTGAAGCCGTGAAGAAGGTGGAAAGCAGCGTCGCAAGCAACACAGCAGTGATTTCCTGCCGCGGCCTGCGCAAGGCCTATCGCGAAGGTGTCGATGCGGTGCCGGTGCTGCTGGGCATAGACCTCGATGTGATGCCGGGCGAACGTATTGCCATCATCGGCGCTTCCGGCTCCGGCAAAAGCACGCTGCTGCATCTGCTGGGCGGACTGGACACGCCGAGCGCGGGTGAAGTGCGCATTCTCGGCCAATTGCTGTCGGGGCAGAGTGAAAAACAGCGCGGCGAGGCGCGCAACCGCGCGCTGGGATTTGTCTACCAGTTCCATCACCTGCTGCCGGAATTCACCGCCGAGGAAAATGTCGCGATGCCGCTGATCATCCGCCGCGAGCCGCGTGCTGCTGCGCTGGCTGCGGCGCGGGCGATGCTGGAAGCCGTGGGCTTGGGCCATCGCCTGACGCACACGCCCGGCGAATTGTCGGGCGGGGAGCGCCAGCGTGCGGCACTGGCGCGGGCGCTGGTGACCAAGCCGGCCTGCGTGCTGGCGGATGAACCCACGGGCAACCTCGACCGGCGCACCGCGGAAACGGTGTTCGAGCTGATGCTGCAGCTGAACCGCGACCTGAAAACGAGTTTTGTCATCGTCACCCACGATCCACGCATGGCCGAAAGCGCTGACCGCATCCTCGAGTTGGAGGACGGTTCCCTGAAGCCGTTTACGAAGGCTCGCGCATGACGACGTGCATGATGCCGGCGTGCATGACGTCGCGGTAGAGGCCTTCGTCATCCATCATCTGCTGCATCAGGAAACGCGGCGCACCGCGTTTGATCAGCCGCGGCACGATGATGCCCAGCGCGATCACGAACAGCCCCGTCCAGATCCATCCCGTCAGTGCGAGCCCGACGCCGATGCCCAGCACCGGCATCATGAACAGCGGCAGCAGCAGGCGTGCGCTGATGAATCGCGCCGCAGCTTTGGGATCGAAAGTGATGCTGATCGTGCCGTCGTGAAAGGCACTCACGAAGTCACGGTGCGAGAGGGTTAAGGTCGGCGTTGCCGGGGTGCTGTCCATGCCGAATTATATAAGTATTTGATTTTATTGATATTTATATCATTAATACTCTACCGGCACCGGATCCAGGCTGCGCCACAGATACCAGGTGGCGACCGAACGCCAGGGTGTCCACA
>CAMBCD010000108.1 GCA_945863085.1 Bordetella parapertussis | reverse complement strand
ACTGCAAGGTAATGCGTGTGCGCCCGGTTGTGTTGACCGAATTCATCGTATCAACGCCGGGTATCTGACTGAACTGGCGCTCAAGCGGCGTTGCCACAGTCGAGGCCATGACCTCCGGATTGGCGCCACGCAGCTCGGCGGTAACCTGGATCGTCGGAAAATCGACGTTGGGGAGATCGTTGACGGGCAGTGACCTGAACGCAATCAGGCCGAAAATGACAATCGCTGAAACCAGGACAGTGGTTGCAACCGGCCGCTCAATGAAAATTTTTGACAGGTTAATGACGTCTTACCCTCCGGATTTGCCGTCTTCCTTCTTGTCCGCCTTTTTACCGCCCTTGCCCTTGCCTTTTCCTTTGCCCTTTTCCGCCCCCGCAGCCGCGGCATCCGCCACTTTCACCACCGACCCGACCTGCAAGGCCTGGGGAATTTCGGTAATGACCTGATCGCCAGCCTTGATGCCGGAAGCAATGACCACTTCGCCACCAATCTGCCGCGATACCTTCACAGGCTGCACCTGCACCCTGCTTTCCGCATCAATCAGATAAACGAAACTCCCCTGCTGTCCCGGCTGGACCGCAATCTCCGGTACAACCACGGCGGCAGGCTCCACGGCAAGCACGATACGGACATTCACAAACTGTCCCGGCCAAATCACTTCACTGGCATTTTTTACACGGGTCTTGAGCAGCACCGTGCCGGTCTGTGGGGTCACGGTATTGTCAATAAACACCAGATCACCTTCCGCCACCGGCTCCGCCGCCTGGTCAGCAAGAATTTGAATGCGTATGCCCTGTTCTTTCTGAAAACGACGGATGTCTTCCAGCTGACGCTCAGGAATACTGAAAGCGACCAGTATCGGATCCGTACTGTTGATGGTGACCAGCGGCACGCCGCCGCCGGAAGCCGGAACCAGGTTGCCGGCCCGTACCGCAAGTTGCCCCGTGCGCCCGCTGATCGGTGCCGTGATGCGGGCGTACTCGAGCTGGATGCGTGCCTGCTCAACCATGGCCTGTCCGGATTGCACCGTAGCTTCAAGCGATTTGGCAGAAGTCACCGCGACGTCGTATTCCTGCTGGGTAATAAACTCCCGCTTCAGCAACGGTTCCAGCCGCTGCTGCTGAGCCCTGGCGTTCTCCAGCTGCGCCCGGTCCCGTGCCAGGCCCGCTACCGCCTGGTTGTATTGCGACTGGAACGTACGCGGATCAATCTGGAACAGCTGCTGTCCCGCCTTGACCTTGTCGCCCTCCTTGAACAAAATCGACTGCAGCACACCACTGACCTGCGCACGCACCTGCACGCTTTGTTCGGGCTCCACGGTTCCAACAGCATCAATCAGTACCGGCATCGGCGTGCTCACCGCGCTCACAGCCTTGACGAACAATGGCCCGCCGCCTCCTTTAGACCCCTTGCCTTTGCCCTTGCCCTTGGCCCCGCTTTCAGCACTGGTGACTCCCGCCGACTTCTGCCAATACCAGTAGCCGCCCGCCAAAGCCGCACCGACCGCTACAAACACCAGCACCATGATCAGTCGTTTCATTTCGCTCCGCCCGCCGCCTTGAGTAAATCAGTTGCGCCGACAGCCACCTGCAGCCGTGCCAGCGTGGTGAACCAGTCCAGATAGGACTGTATCTGCTGCACCCGCGCGTTCGATTCGTCTTGCTGCGCGGTAATGAGATCGAGAATGCTGCCGAATCCGCCCTGGTAACGCGCCAGCGTCGCCTGTGAGGTCTGCTCCGCCGAACGCACCTGCGCCTGCGTGCTGGAGATGCTGCTGGTCGCCGTATTCAGGTCGTAATAACCCTGCCAGACCTCGACTTCCGCCTGCCTGAACAGCACATCACGGTTTGCCGCAGCCGCTTCGGCCTGAACCCGTGCCTGCCGTGCACTGTACGTGTCACGGAAACCGGTGAATATCGGAATACGCACCGCCAGCCCGATGCTGTAATTGCTGACAGAAGCACGATTGTCGTTAAACAGGGTATGTCCGCCAGCGCCGTTGACTTCAATCGTTGGCAATCCCGCGCGGGCCACGGCATTGGCATTGGCATTCGCCGCGCGCACCTGCGCCTCGGCAGCTACCAGGTCGGGCCTCGCCGCCTTGGCTTTTTCCAGCAACTCGCCGATCCCCGAGGCCATCTCGCCAAGCTGCGGCGGCTGCTCCAGCGGCCGAATGCCAATCGCGACATTCACCGGCAGGCCAACCACCGAAGCCAGCTGCCCGCGCGACTTCTCCAGTTCCCCGCTGCTGCGGGTCAGATTGAGCTGCGATTGCGCCACCTGGGTTTCCGCGCGGTACACATCCGCGACCGTCGCCAGACCCGACTCACGACGCCTCCGTGCAGCCTCAAGTGCGGTTTTCGCGTTGTCGAGCGATTGGCGGTTTACCCGCACCAGCGCATCATTGCCAAGCAGCCGGTAATACGCCTGTTCCACCAGGAAAATCACATCCTGCAACACCCGGTTATGCACGAGGTTTGCGGCCAACAGGCGATATTCGCTGGATTCAATCTGGTAACCACGGACACCGAAATCAAACAGGACATAACTCAGACTCACGGACGGACCAAAACGCGTCTGCCACGGCGAAGCGGTCCCCGTAGTCGCTGACACAGGCTGAGTACGGGTAAAACCATAGACAGCGCTGATTTGCGGTAACTGATCGGCTTTTTCGATGCCGACACCAGCGGCGGCGGCGCGCGCTGCCAGCCACGACTGGCGCGTCCGCGGGTTGTTGCGCAATGCAAACTCAGTCAATTCCGGCAAAGACAAAGGCTGATTGCGGGACAGTTCACCGGTTGCCGCAGGCACGCTTACAGTCGGCAATGGCGTCGCCGATTCCCAACGCTGGTGCGGAGCCGGAGAAACACTGGCTTCAGCACCCCAGGGATCACTCCATGTGGATTGCGCAAATACCTGTGTTGCTGGCAGATATAAAAAAAGCGCCCCGGTGAGCGCTGAGATCAATGTTGAGCCGTATCGATGCATGCAGCTGCGTTTTCTGGAAGTTGAAAAAACGAATGATCGCAAAGCATGGTAGCACTAATGCCCTGAATAATCGGCAGTAACGCCGGCAGCACATAAGTGACGCGCGCGCGCATTTGGTCTTTCATAATATGAAAATATACGGTGCGCCGGACCGTCCCCCCTTATCCATACATAAAATAAATGGATAATTCGATATGGGGCTGCATGTTAGCCTCGGTTCCAATTTCAATAATTCCCCGGCAAAAACCCCTGTGTCGAAGCTGGTAAAGCCCCACGGAAAGGGCCCGCTCAAACCGTTGCTCCTGTCCGGCCCTGCACTTGAGGCTGAGCGGACTCGTGCCCGCAGCCTGCCTCAAATCCCCGTCAGTTCCAGGGAAAAAGGCGATCTGCTGATGCTGGGCATCGGCGGCTTCACCCCGCTGGACGGCTTCATGGGCCACGCCGACTGGCAAAACGTCTGCGACCATTACACCCTGGCGTCCGGCATTTTCTGGCCGATTCCGATCACGCTTTCCGCTGCCCGGACCACCGCCGACAGCCTCAAAATCAACAGCGATGTCGCCCTGACCGACAGCGACACCGGCGAAATACTCGCCACGATGACCATCACCGAAAAATACGTCATCAACAAAGCGCACGAGTGCAAAACCGTGTTCCGAACCACGGATCCCGCGCATCCGGGCGTGAAGATGGTGATGGAGCAAGCTGACGTGAACCTTTCAGGGCCTGTCAAAGTGCTCTCGCAGGGGGGGTTTCCGGAAAAATACGGCGCGATGTACATGACGCCGGCGCAGACCCGCGCCGTGTTCGACGCCAACGGCTGGGCCACGGTGGCCGCCTTCCAGACCCGCAATCCGATGCACCGCTCGCATGAATACCTTGCCAAGGTTGCCATCGAAGTCTGCGACGGGGTTCTGGTGCATTCGCTGCTTGGCAACCTGAAGCCTGGCGACATCCCGGCCGAGGTGCGCACCGAAGCCATCTCGGTGCTGATCGAGAAATATTTTGTCCAGAAAACCGTGGTGCAGTCAGGCTATCCGCTGGACATGCGCTACGCCGGGCCGCGCGAAGCACTGCTCCACGCCGTGTTCCGCCAGAACTACGGCTGTTCACATCTCATCGTGGGGCGCGATCATGCCGGGGTCGGCAGCTATTACGGGCCGTTCGATGCGCACGCGATTTTCGACGTAATCCCGTCCGGCGCGCTCGAGACCAGGCCGATCAAGCTGGGATTGACGTTCTGGTGTTACCGTTGCGCCGGCATGGCCTCGGGCCGCACCTGCCCCCACGACGAGAAAGACCAGTTGCAGGTATCTGGCACCCAACTGCGCAAGTGGCTGTCGGAAGGGCACCCGGTGCCGGCGGAGTTCAGCCGACCGGAGGTTCTGGAAGTGCTGCGCGCCTATTACGCAACTCTCGGATAAACGGGCGGCAGGGCAAGCCGGGATCAGGCCCACCGTCCCCGGTGCGCTTACGGCTCCAATGTTTCGAACGTTGCGCCCATGAAAAAACCGCCCGTAAAGGCGGTTTTTATGCGGGCGACGAAACCGCGCGATCCGGCTTAACCACGCCGTGGCGCGACGACTAAGGCTTTTTCGGCGTCTTGTATTCAACTTCCTTCTGCAACGGCTTCCAGACGGTTTCGAAACCGACAAACCCCTTTTCGCTGGGCGCCATCTGACGTGTTTTGTAAAAAGCCGTGTGTCCGTCAGGCACCGGGGTGGTGCTGGGTTTTTGCTCGCTCATAAGTCACCTTTTTCGTGAAGTCAGGATTGCCAGTACAAATAACCAAAGCCAAAATTCATCCGCTGCCATTCTACTCCGTCGCTCAAACTCGCCTCATCAGTGCCGGGTCGATATCCGCGCCCGCAATGACCGCCCCGCCCGCCCTGGTCTCTTCATCAGTGGCATCGCGCACGGTCAGTATCTCCAGCGTGAAGATAACCTCCCTGCCGCAAAGCGGGTTGTTGCCGTCGACCGTCAGCCGCTCGTCGTCCAAATGCGTCACGAGAAAGCTGCGGGTCTGGCCCCTGTCGTTCTCCATGAGGATGGAGGTGCCGACCTGCCGATACTCCTCGGGAACATTCTCGATGTGATCGGAAAAAACCAGCGCCTCATCCCTGTGGCCAAATATCTGGTTGCCGTCAATGGGCACTTCAATGACATCGCCGGCGGACCTGCCCGCCAGCGCCATATGGACGGAAGGTGCCAGGATTTCATTGTGTCCATGGACATAACCCAGGGGAAACTCGACACGGGTGAGGACATGCCCCGATTTCCTGTCGGTCACCTTGTAAGTGACTTCGACAAACTTGCCGTCCTCGATGATTTCGCTCACGTCAAATCCCGCTGAAACGGTCAGAAAATGGATGCACCGAAGATCCTGACCTTGCCATCCTCGTAGCCGAGGACCAGCCTGCCCAGCCACTCGCCCGGCTTTTTGGTACTCCGCTGCCGGTAAAGGACTGTGACGTGTTCGCCGCGGCGGATGATACCGAGCGCGTCCAGGTCTTCAGACAGATTCCTCGCCAGTTCGCTGTTTGCGAACTGGTGGCCCGCAACGACCTGATCTATGGCGCGCGCCAGGGAAATGGAAAAGTTCCTGGCGAACTCCCCGTATTTGCCTTCATTCGAAGCCTTGACGAGGTCGCGCCACAGGAGATTGGCCATGGCCAGAATCTCCTCATCGGTTTTTTCAATGATGTTCACGCGGGACTCTTCGGGACCGGAAGAGACCGGCTTTATGGGGATCACAACACTCGACATGCCTGCCCCATCTCCACCGGGCAGAAGGTCCAACGCGGACTACTGCCCTGTGATATCGCTACCCGTTTTACTTGTGTCACTCGTTCTCCGAAACCAGGTGATAACAAGGCGCCTTTTCCATGGTGTATTCGCCGGTTTGCGGGTCACGACGCGAAACAGTCAGCACATGCCAGTTCTCGTCGTCCACCTTCATGGCATCGCCCCGGTAGTAGTAACCCGGCCAGCGCGTCTCCTTGCGGAACAGTGTGTGCTGCGTGACGCACTCTGCAGCGCGATGACGATGCATCAATTCCCAGGCGCGCAGCAGTTCGTGAACATCCTTTGCGGCCAGGCTCTGCAGGTCTTCCTCCATGATCTTCAGCTTCTTCAGGCCGATATTGAGGAGCTTCTCGTTGGTCATGTAGCCGACGGTCACACCGCCGCAATACTCATCCATCAGCTTCTGCAGACGGTCCAGACCCTGCTTGGGATTGATGTAGTGCGGGTTGACGTCTCCCGCCACGATTTCGTTGCGGAAGATCCTGTAATGCTCCATCGGCTTGTAGATCTCCTCCTTGCGGCGGTTGATCTGCTCATCGGACACGACAATGCCCTCGCCCTTGCCGTCGTCGATGTATTTGCAGGCGGCCTTGGCGGCGAGCCGGCCTTCGGTGAACGAGCCGGACGAGAAGGCGTGCGGCGTGCCGCCGACCGCGTCACCGGCACCGAACAGGCCTTCGATTGTCGTCATGCGGTTGTAGCCCCAGAAATACTCCGGCGGGGACACATCCTCGGGACCCGAGCACCAGGCGCCCGAACCGGTCGCGTGCGAGCCCATGACGTAAGGCTCGGATGTGGTCAGTTCGGGATTCTCGTTCTTGGGATCCACGTCGGTGGCCGCCCACAGAACGGCCTGGCCGACGGTCATGCCGAGGAAGTTTTCCCAGCCGACCTCTTCCAGATGCGGGTCCTGGAAGGCTTTCATCGTCACCATGTGTATGGGGCCGCGGCCGGCATTCACTTCACTGATGATGCAATGGTTGCGCAGGCAGGTCGGGATCGGACGGTGCGTCAGGTGTGATGCTTCCGGATCAAGATATTCCTTGCCGACCATTTTCTGCAGCTCGGGGAACCACTTGGATTCGTACTCCTCGCCCATGCCGTTTTGGGTATAGGTCTTCAGGTGCAGGAAGTAGGCGCCGACCGGACCATAACCGTCCTTGAACCGCGCCAGCACGATGCGATTTTCCATCTGCGTCATTTTGGCGCCGGCGTTGATCATCAGCCCGTAGGCGGATGCCGACGACCAGGGCGCGTACCAGGTGCGGCCGGAACCTTCGCCGACCGAACGCGGCTTGAAGATGTTGGAAGCACCGCCCGCGCCGCAGATCACGGTCTTGGACTTGAAGACATGGTAGTTACCCGTGCGGACGTTGAAACCAACGGCACCGGCAACCCGGTTCTCCTTGCTGTCATCCATCAGCAGGTGGGTCACGCAGATCCGGTTGAAAACCTTGTCCGCGGATTTCTTGGCGGCCTCGGCCACGATGGGCTTGTAGGACTCGCCGTGGATCATGATCTGCCAGCGCCCTTCACGCAGGTAGCGCCCGGTTTTCGGGTCCTTCATGATCGGCAGGCCCCACTCCTCGAACTGGTGCACCGTGGAGTCCACGTGGCGCGCCATGTCGAACAGCAGGTCTTCCCGCACCATCCCCATCAGGTCGATGCGGGCGTAACGGACATGGTCTTCCGGCTTGTTCTCGCCCCAGCGGGTGCCCATGTAGCAGTTGATGGCATACAGGCCCTGGGCGACCGCACCGGAGCGGTCAATATTGGCCTTCTCGGCGATGACAATCTTCTTGTCCTGCCCCCAGAACCTGGCTTCCCATGCGGCACCGGTGCCGCCCAGACCTGCACCGACGACCAGGATATCGATGCCTTCTTCGACGATCGTTTCGTAAGCCATCAGTAAGCCACGCCTTTCCTCATCTTGAGACCATTGGATTTCAGCGTATGCAGACCGCCGTCATCCATGCGGATCCATTTGGGTTCGTTATACAACAGCTCGCTGTTGCGCATTTCCTTGCTGGGCCCCGGAACCTCCGCCAGCTTGGGGATCGCAGTCCCCCAGGGCTTGGTGGTAATGGGCGACAGGAAGTTCTTTTCAGTACCGTTCCGGAACTTGATTTTCCAGGCGATCGTGCCTTTCTTTTCGTCGCGGTCGACACGCACGCTGTGACCGAGCGGGGCGAAGTCGGCATATCCACGCACATCGATCGCATTCTGCGGACAAGCCTTGACGCAGGAGTAACACTCCCAGCACATGTTGGGCTCGATGTTGTAGGCACGGCGATAGGTCTCATCGATGTGCATGATGTCGGACGGGCAGATGTCGACGCAATGTCCGCATCCGTCACACCTTGTCATGTAAACAAAGGTAGGCATAAGTCAGCTCCTTGATATTCTTCCGATAGAACTTGCGGGGTGTTTTTTAATGGTGCCGGGGCGCTTCGCGCTTGATGCCCAGGCCCA
>CAMBCD010000107.1 GCA_945863085.1 Bordetella parapertussis | reverse complement strand
CTTTTTTCCCTTATTTCCCCTTGATAAAAGGCAGAACCATGCGTATTCAAACCCCGTATTTCACCTGCATCCTTACCGGTATCGCAGCATTGATGGTGCAACCGGCTGCGGCACAGACTTATCCTTCAAAGCCGATCCGGATCCTGATTGCGCAGGCGCCGGGCAGCGCGACGGACAACGTGAGCCGGGTGCTGACCGCCAAGCTCGCCGGGCAGATGGGCCAGCAGTTCGTGATTGAGGCGCGGCCGGGCGCCGGCGGTGCGCTCGGCACGGAAGCGGCGGCGCGTTCACCGGCCGATGGTTACACGCTGTTCATGGCCAATAATTCCACGCATGGTTCAAACCCGGCGGTGTATAAAAAGCTGCCCTACGATGCGGTCAAGGATTTCGCGCCGATCATCCTGATCGCGTCCACACCTTACGTGTTGACGGCACACCCGTCGCTGCCCGTGAAGAGCGTGAAGGAGCTGATTGCCTTCGCAAAAAAACGGCCCGGCGAACTCAACTACGGCTCTGCGGGTAACGGCAGCACCCATCACCTGAGCGGCGAACTGCTGAAGACCATGGCAGGCATTAACATGGTGCATGTGCCGTACAAGGGCACCACACCCGCGCTGACCGGTCTGCTGAGCGGCGAAGTGTCGGTGATGTTCTTTACCGTGGTCGGGATTCAGCCGCACGCGAAATCGGGCAAGGCACGGGCGCTGGCGGTGACGACTCCGAAACGCGCAACCCTGATGCCCGAGCTGCCGACGATGGCCGAGGCCGGCCTGCCGGGTTTCGAGGTCACCTCGTGGTTCGGCCTGCTGGCACCCGCGGGTACACCCGCTGCCATCGTCAGCCGCGTCAATGCGGAGTCCGTGAAAGCCCTGGCGCTGCCCGATGTGGGTGGCGCCCTGAAGAAGATGGGCTTCGATGCGGTAGGCGGCTCGCCAGAGCAGTTTGCCGCACACATCAAGAGCGAGGTTGAGCGCTTCACCAAGCTGGTGAAGGCGACCGGGATTACAGTGGATTGAGCGGCAGGATCTGCAGGGGTGGGGTGTGGGGGTAAAGAGCGTTACTATGAGCTGGTAGTTAACCTGCTCCACAACCCCGCAAGGAGAACACCATGGCTAAAGGCCAGCAACGCAGCAACAAGGAGCAGAAGAAGCCGAAGAAGGACAAGAAGGCTGTGCCGGTGGCTGGTGGGTTTCTGAAGCCGAAGCCTATTGAGCCGGTTCGTAAGTAGTCGGCTTGGTGGTGTGGCTTCTGGATCCCGGCGTGCGCCGGGATGACGGCGCAGGGGATGAATGCATGAAATATCAATAAAATCAAATACTTATAAATAATCTGAGGGCAGCGCATCATCTTGATGCACTGCCCTCAGTGTTTTAAGCGTGCTGAATCTGCGGCACTAACCGCGCTTCAATTCCGCGATTGATTTCACCAGTTCACCATCCGCGCGTTTCAGCGGCCTCGTCGCGGCACGCGTGATGCCGAAGGTCGGTATGTATTGCGAATGTTTGCCGGCGCCGCCGGTGACGATGATGATCAGGTCGTCGGGTTTTTGCCACATGTGCACGGGTGTATCGAGCGGGGCGTTGGCGTATTGCTCCGCGTTTCTGCGGCGGAAGCGCCGCGCGATGGTTTCTTCGGAGAATCTGGACAGCGGGATCACGGCGTCGTCGTACAGCCATTGTTTGACCTGGGCCTTGGTCATGCCTTTGCTGGCCACCGTCGCGGCGTGTTCGGGGCCGAAGGCGAGCACCGGCTGTCCGGCGTAATAGGCGTTGTTCGATCCGGTCGTGGCCATGGTGCCCGAGACCATGCGCAGGATGCCTTCCGGCGTCAGGCTTTCGTGGTCGTTGATGTTGTGCGGGCCTTCGGCGGCGACGACGGTCACCGTGGTGGTGTCTTTGGAGTAACCCATTTCCACGTGCAGCGGTTCCCAGGGGCTGGCCGCTTCGTTCTCGGCGACGCAGAAGCTCCATTTCGCCGGCGTGCCCGCGGTGGCCATGTCGCCGGTGCCGGGGATCGCAGCACCAATGTTGACCAGTGCCAGGCGCACGGCGCGGCCGATGGTGGCATTGGCGCGGAAATAATTGCCCATCACGTTGTGGCCGGCGTTGATGCCGACTTCACGCGCCACCGGGCCGTTGAATATCAGCATCGGTGTGCAGGGATGTGTGGTCGCCTGCGTGCCATAGAGGTTGTACTGGTCTTCGGCCAGCGTCTCCAGCGCCAGCAGCACCAGTGGGAAGTATTCCGGTTTGCAGCCGGCCATCACTGCATTGGCGGCGATACGAATCGGTGTTGCGGCGCCGAAACGCGGCGGGATCTTGATCACCGGTTCATCGAAATCGCGGTCGCAGTACGCGAGCATGCGTTCAACGCGTTCGGGTGTCGGCGGGATCACAGGAAAACCGTCGCTCCAGCCTTTGGCGCAGAGCAGGTCGAACACGGCTTCCGGGTCGTCGTCGCATTCGATCAGCGCGCCGGGTTTCTGCAGCATTGTGGTGATGGAACTCATGCTTGTTTCTCCGGACTTATTTTTCTTTGGACGTGTTGATGAACTTCAGCAATTGCGGCATTGCCACGGCGGCGCGTTCACGCACCTGGTCCATATTGAGCCCGCCCAGCGGATGTTTGATTTCGAGCAAAGGCAGGTCCGGCACGCCGAAGACCTTGGACTGCGCCTTGCCCAGTTTCATGAATGAATCCGAAACCACCACGGCGGCCAGCAGGCCGCGCGTGGTTAACTGTGCCATGTCGTGGACACTCCACGACGTGCACGACCCTCAATCGGCCATGGCACTGACGACGAGGTCTGCCTCCTTCGCGAGCTTGTCGAGGATGGCATCGGTCGCCGGTTTGCTCGAAAAGGGTTTGCGCGTCATCACCACCGAATCGACCTTGAAATCTTTTTTGACGCCTTCGATGATCAGGTTCAGCAGGTGGTCGGCATTGCCCTTGCTGTTGTCGAGCACGCCAAGGCGGATGCCGGCGCTGCCGAGGCTGCGGCTGGATTTCAATTCTGCGGCCGCTTCAACCGGCGCGTCCGGTACCACCAAGAATATCTTGGCCATGACTGCTCCTTCACTTGTTCAATAGCTGTTGTTGACCTAGTTGTTTACTTTAATTCCAGCGGCCTTGAACACCGGCGGCCATTTCTGCATTTCTTTTTTGACGTGTTCGGTGAATTTTTCCGGCGGGTAGCTGACCGGGTCAAAACCGCGCGCTTCCATCTGCTGGTTCACATCCGGCAGTTTCAGGATGCGGTCGAGTTCGGCATAGAGTTTGTCGATGATCGGCTTCGGCGTCTTGGCCGGGGCCAGCACGCCATAGAAGCCGTCGACTTCGTAGCCCGGCAGCGCGGCTTCGGCCACGGTCGGCACGTCGGGCAGCGCTTTCACGCGTTTGCCCGAACCCACGGCGAGCGCGCGCAGGCGTCCGGCCTTGATGAAGGGAATGGCCGCACCCGGCGCGGTCATCAGGATCGGCACCTCGCCGCTGACCAAGGCGGTGGTGGAGGCGCCCGCGCCCTTGTACGGAATGTGGTTCATCTTCAGGCCGGCCATGTACTTCAGCAGTTCGATCGACAGGTGGCCGCCGGTCCCGGCGCCGGAGGAGCCGTAGTTCAGCTGGTTGGGGCGTGCCTTGGCGAAGGCGATCAGTTCTTTCAGTGAATTCACCGGCAGAGAGGGGTGCACCACCATCACGTTGGGTGAAAACGCGAGCAGGTTGACGCGGGCGAAATCATTGATGGTGTCGTACGGCAGTTTGGAATACAGGCTGGGATTGAGCCCGTAGCCGGTGGCGACGATCAGGATGGTGTGGCCGTCGGGTGGCGAGTTGACGAGAAGTTCGGAGCCGAGAATGCCGGCCGCGCCGGGGCGCAGGTCGACCAGCACCTGCTGGCCCCAGTTTTCCGTGATCTTGGCGCCGAACAGACGCGCGACGTAATCATTGCCGCCGCCGGCGGAGGAGGGCACGATCCAGCGGATGGGTTTGTTGGGGTAGGCCTGTTGTGCGTAGGCGAGCGGTGCGGCGAGCAGCAGGGTGCAGAGCAGGGCGATGGTTTTTTTCATGATTATTTCTCGGTAAAAAATATTCACACCGTCATTCCGGCGGAAGCCGGAATCCAGGGATTAGCACCGACTGGATTCCGGCTCGCGCTGCGCTTGGCCGGAATGACGGCATTGGGTATTTGAATGAATCACGTTATTCCAATTTCAGGCCGGTCTTCTTCACCAGCCCCCGCCATTTATCGAACTCATTCTTCGCCTGCTGCGTAAATTCTTTCGGCGTGTTACCGACGACTTCAGTGCCGCCGGCTTCCATGCTGGCCGCGACCTTGGGTTCCTTGACGGCTTTTGCAGCCTCTTTGTACAACTGCTCGACGATGGCCGGCGGAATTTTTGCCGGTCCGAACAGGCCGAACCAGGCACTGACTTCGTAGCCCGGTACGGTTTCACCGATGGTCGGCAGATCCGGCAATGCCTTCAGGCGTTTTTCAGTGGTCACCGCGATGCCGCGCAGGCGCCCGGCTTTCATCAGCGGTTGCGCGGAGATCGGGCTGCCGAGCATCCAGTTCACCTGGCCGGAGATCACCGCGGGGTAGCCATCGGCGACACCCTTGTACGGCACATGGGTCATTTTGGTATTGGTCAGTGCGGTGAGCAGTTCGCCGCCCATGTGCAGGATGCCGCCGGTGCCGGATGAGGCGTAGGTGACGCTATCGGGTTTGGCCTTGGCCAGCGCAATCAGGTCACTGACGGATTTCACCGGCAGCGAGGGCGTGACCACGATGATGTACGGATTGGTGGTGAGTTTGCTGATCGGCTGGAAATCGCGGATCGGGTCGTAACGCACCGTGCGGATTGCCGCATTGGTGAGGTAGCTGCTGCTGCTGACCATCAAGGTGTAGCCGTCGGGCGGTGCCTTGGCGACGATTTCCGCGCCGATGCTGCCGCCGGCACCGACCCGGTTGTCGACGATGAAGGGCTGGCCCCAGACATTGTTGTAATGCTGGGCGATCAGCCGCGCCAGGCTGTCGACGCCGCCGCCCGCCGAGACCGGCACGACAATGCGTACCGGGCGTTCCGGGTAACCGGCAGCGATCGTGGTCAGCGGTGCGAACAGCAGGGCGGCCGCCAGAGCGGGGCGCAGCGTGCGTGCGATGTTCATCAAATCTCCTCCGTTGTTATGGCATCTGTTCTTGTTATGGGGTGATGCCCGCTGCTCGCGTGTCGCTACTCGCGTTCCGCTACTCACGTCCGATTATCCGGCCCGCCAACTCTTGAGTAAAATGAAATTCTTGCAACAATTGTTCGTGATAACACATCAATGGGCCGCTCGCCAAAATCCCGCCTGACTGATCGCGGTATGATGCCTGCCCTTCAGCCGCAGGCCGCACATGGATTTTGACGTCATTGTTCTGGGCGCCGGCGCCGCCGGCATGATGTGCGCCGCCACGGCCGGGCAGCGCGGACGGCGGGTGCTGCTCATCGACCACGCCGTGACCCTCGCTGAAAAAATCCGCATCTCCGGCGGCGGACGCTGCAATTTCACCAACCGTGAGGTCGGGCCGCGCAACTTCCTGTCGCGCAATCCGCATTTCTGCCGCTCCGCGCTGGCGCGTTATACGCCGCGCGATTTCATTGCGCTGGTCGAACGCCACAACATTGCTTACCACGAGCGCAACCTCGGCCAGCTGTTCTGTGATGAGAGTGCTACGCAGATCATCGCCATGCTGAAAGCCGAATGTGATGCCGCGGGTGTGCAGTGGGCGATGCCGGTGACGGTGGAGCGGGTGGCGCGGCTGGCGGAGGGTGAGCCGGGTTTTGAGGTGGCGACGACCGGGGGCAGCTATCGCAGCCGCGCGCTGGTGGTGGCCACCGGCGGTCTGTCGATCCCGAAAATCGGCGCCACACCTTTCGGTTACCGCCTGGCCGAACAATTCGGCTTGAACATCGTGCCGCCCAAACCGGCGCTGGTGCCGCTGGCGCTGCCGCCGGAGTGGCTGGCGCAGTTCGGCGCCCTGTCCGGTTCGTCGTTTGATGCGGTGAAGTCCTGCGTCGAGCAGCCGCGCGGCGCGGACTGGCCGGCGTTTCGCGAGGCGGCGCTGGTCACCCATCGCGGTCTGTCCGGGCCCTCGATACTGCAGGTGTCTTCGTATTGGCAGTTCGGCGGCGCACGCGGGCCGGTGGCGATGGATCTGCTGCCGGATCTGGATGCCGCTGCCTGGCTCAATGCACATCGCCGCGATCAACAGGCGCTGGGCACCTTGCTGGCGGAACATCTGCCGCGGCGTTTTGCACTGGGTTTTGCCGAATTACACGGCTGGACGCAGCCGCTGGCGCAACTGTCGAACGCAACCCTGGCCACCATCGCGCAGACCTTGAAGGGCTGGCCGCTCCAGCCTTCGGGCACGCTGGGTTATGCCAAGGCCGAGGTCACGCTGGGCGGCGTCGATACCGATGCGCTGTCACAGCAGACGCTGGAAGCGCGCAGCGTGCCGGGGCTTTATTTCATCGGCGAGGTGGTGGATGTGACGGGCTGGCTCGGCGGATACAACTTCCAGTGGGCCTGGGCTTCGGCGCAGGCGGCGGGGAGTAACTGCTAGTGACTGGTAATGGGTAATTGGTGATGGGTGAGCTTGTGGGGATTATATAACAAATTGATTTAATTGATATTTTTAGGCCGCTTAAGGTGCCGGTCAATCCTTTTTGGATTTGAGTATCGGATGCGGGCCGCTGATGCTCATGGTGTCGGTGTTTATTGCCATGGCGTCCCGTACTTCTGTGCGCAGCTGTTCCGCCGTCCAGTTTTTGGGCAGGAACAACTGGATGCCGGCCATGTTGGTGGCACGGGTCAGGGTCGGGGTGTCGTCGCCGCTGGATGCCAGCACACGCATTGTGTTTGCGTACAGTTTGCGGACCCGTGTCAGGAACTGGACGCCGCTCATGCCCGTCATGTCGTTGTCGCTGATGACGATATCCACCCGGTTGCCGGCGAGGATTTCAAAACCGTCGCTGGCGTTTCTTGCGGTCAGCACGCGGAAGCCATCAGGCATAAATGCCTGCGTCAGCAGCCGCAGTTCGTTTTCATTTTCGACAACCAGCAGCAGCGACACCGGGTTCCCGCTGGCCGGGCTCTGCGCTTGCGGCAGGCGTTTGTCGTCCGCGAGCATGCGCGCGCAGGCATCCGCCGGCAGGGGTTTCGAGAAATAGAAACCCTGGATTTCGTCGCAGCCGTGAAAGCGCAGGAAATTAAACTGGCCTTCGCTTTCGACGCCTTCGGCCACGACGCGGAGCTTGAGGCTGTGGGCGAGGTTGATGATGGTCACTGCGATTGCGGCATCGTCCGGGTCACTGATCGCGTCGCGGATGAATTCGCGGTCGATCTTCAGTTCATCGAGCGGGAATCGTTTGAGGTAAGCGAGGCTTGAGTACCCCGTGCCAAAATCGTCCACCGAGAGCTGCACGCCCAGGTGTTTCAGCTGATGCAGGGTCTCGACGGATTCCTGTGCATCGCTCATCAGCAGGGATTCAGTCAGCTCCAGTTTGAGCAGGGCCGGCTTGACGTTGTTGATGCGCAGCGCTTGTCCGACAGTATCCACGAGATTTTTGACCTGGAACTGGCGGGCTGAAAGGTTGACTGCGACCGGATGCAGGGCGACGCCTTCCTCTTCCCAGCGCTTGAGCTGCGCGCACACGCTGTTCAGTATCCAGCCGCCCACGGGTACGATCAGGCCGGTTTCTTCGAGGACGGTGATGAATTCGGCCGGCGAAACCAGTACTTCGCCGTTTTGCCAGCGCAGCAGCGCTTCAAATCCGGTGATGGCGCCGCTCAAGAGGTCGGCCTTGGGCTGGTAGTGCAGCAGGAATTCGTTACGGTCCAGGGCGCCGTGCAGTTTTGCTTCAAGCTGTTGGCGCTGGATCAGCCGCTCGTTCATTTGCGGGAGATAGAATTGATAACCGTTGCGTCCCTGGGCTTTTGCCCGATACATTGCCGTATCGGCGTTTTTGAGCAGTACATCGGGGGTCTCGCCGTCGCTCGGGTAGAGGGCAATGCCGACGCTGGCGGAAATATGGGCCTGCTGGCCGTTGAGGTTGAACGGCGCAGCCAGTGATTCCACGATCTTTTGCGCGACCATGCCGGCGTCTTCCGTTTTCGCCAGATTCGACAGCATGACTGCGAATTCGTCGCCGCTCAGCCGCCCGACGGTGTCGCTGCTGCGCACGCACGATTGCATGCGTTTCGCGACCTGGCGCAGCAGATCGTCGCCGGCGGCAGGGCCATGGGTGTCGTTGACTGC
>CAMBCD010000106.1 GCA_945863085.1 Bordetella parapertussis | reverse complement strand
GCCGGGTGATGGGTATCCGCATGCTGGTGATTTATACCTTGCCGATCGGCCTGCTGGCTTCGGGTCCGCTGATCGAACATTTCGGGTTTCGCGCAATGGCCACCGCCTACTGCCTCATCGGCCTGGCATTCACTCTGCTGATTGCCCTGCGCTGGCGCGTCCATATCTGGCGATTCGGAGCCCCGGCGAACACGCAATAAGCACTTGTAAATTAAAAAACGGCGCAGAATCTCTGCGCCGTTTTTTATTAAAATATCAATAAAAACAAATACTTAATTGATACCCCTCGATAGACCTGTCATTTCGCGCCTTAACCGCGAGTCTCCACCTGCTGCAGCGGTTCACTGGGAGCGCTTTCCACCGGCGGACGCACACGTTTGACGCGTTTGGGTGCGCCATCATCGGTCGCGGCTTGCTCGGCAGCCTGCTGGCGTTCCCGGCTGGTTTCGACCTGTTGCAAATCAGAAGGCCAGTCGAGTTTGAGCGGCTGCATCGGGGCTGCAACGGGTACGGGAACCGGTGCGGGCTTGGCGATGATGGTTTGCGGAGCCGGTGCTGCGGCAACAGGTGCCGGGGCAGCGGGCTCCGGAGCCGGCGGGGTGTAGATCGTTTCCGGGGCCTTGAATACCGGTGCAGCTGCTTCCGGTGCCGCTTCCGCATCGGGCTCGGCTCTGCGCGTCGGTTCGCCCATGGCGACATAAGGGAAATCAGCCGATGAGACCATCGGCGCGGAACTTTGTGCTGATTCCTGCACGACTTCCCGCCCAATTTCCTGGGCGGTTGCCGGTGCGGCTTCCGGGACGATTTCTTCGTAGGCGGTGTTTGCACCGGGTACGGCGTTGGCGGCATTCGGATCCGGCACAAAGGGTGTGCGCGGATACCAGACGCGGTCACCGCGTTGTTGCTGGCCCTGGCGTTCCTGCTGCTGCTCGCCACGCTCTCCGCGATCGGCACCACCACGACGGCCACGGCGACGACGGCTGCCGCCGCGCTCTTCGCCCTGGTGTTCAGCGGCGGGCGCGCCACCATTGGCTGGTGCGCCGTTGACGGCCATGGCGGCATCAAGCTGCGGCATGTCCTGTGCAGCAGCCGGGGATTGCACGGCCTGGTCACGTTCCGGGCGGTCACGACGTTGCTGGTCGCGGCCTTGTTCTCGTCCTTCACTACGGCCGCCACGACGTTGTTGTTGACCTTCGTTGCGGGCCTCGCCAGCAGCTCCGGCTTCGCGTTCCGGACGTTCGCCGCGCTCATTGCGGCCAGATTCACCACGCCCCCGTCCACCACGGCCGCCACGTTCGCCACCACGACCTGAGGCGCCGCGCTCATTGCGGCCAGATTCTCCACGTTCGCCGCGTTGCGGACGGCCGCCGCGGCCGCGGTCACCATTGCCGCCGCGGGAGGCGGGGCGCTGGGTATTGCGTGCGGGTTCGGCTGTTGCGCTGGCTGCGGGTTCGGTTGCCGGTTTGCGGCGGAACCAGCCCATGATTTTGCCGATGATGGAATCTTCATCACCTGCGGGCAGGGCGGTTGATGTCGCTGCGGGCGATGCTGCCGGTTCGACACGCATCGGCGCAGGTTGCATCTGCATCGGCGTGATGCCTTTGACGGCGGCTTCCTGCTTGGGTGCTGCGGCTTCGTCTTCGGCACCCGATTTGTCTTCTTCACTGGGCAACTGCACCATTTGGTAGCTGGGCGCCAGCGGTTCACTCTGGTTCAAGTCGTCGTGACGCATCCGCACCAGGGTGTAGTTGGGCGTCTGCAGGTGAATATTCGGAATCAGCATCACGTTGACGCGATGGCGTGATTCAAGCAACTGCAGGTCAACGCGTTTTTCGTTGAGCAGGAAAGTCGCGACATCGACCGGCACCTGGGCATGCACTGCCGCGGTGTTGTCCTTCATCGCCTCTTCCTGAATGATGCGCAGGATGTGCAGCGCGGTCGATTCGGTGCCGCGGATGTGGCCGGTGCCATGGCAGCGCGGGCAGGCGCTGTGGTTGGATTCGCCGAGGGAAGGGCGCAGCCGCTGGCGCGACAATTCCATCAGGCCGAAGCGGGAGATTTTGCCGATCTGCACGCGGGCACGGTCGTATTTCAGCGCATCGCGCAGCCGGTTCTCGACTTCGCGCTGATTGCGCTGCGATTCCATGTCAATGAAGTCGATGACCACCAGGCCGCCCAGGTCGCGCAGCCGCAACTGGCGCGCAGCTTCATCGGCGGCTTCGAGGTTGGTGCGGAAGGCGGTTTCTTCGATGTCGGCGCCGCGGGTCGAACGCGCGGAGTTGACGTCGACCGAGACCAGCGCTTCAGTATGGTCGATGACGATCGCGCCGCCGGAGGGCAGGTTGACCGAACGCGAGAACGCGGATTCGATCTGGTGCTCGATCTGGAAGCGCGAGAACAGCGGCACGTCGTCGTGATAGAGCTTGGCACGATCGACGTAATTCGGCATCACGTGGCTCATGAACTGCACAGCCTGCTCATGGATCGACTCGGTGTCGATCAGGATTTCGCCGATTTCTTCGTGGAAGTAGTCGCGGATGGCGCGGATGACCAGGCTCGATTCCTGGAAAATCAGGAAGGCGCCGTCCTGCTGATGCGCAGCGCCTTCGATGGCAGTCCACAGCTGGAGCAGGTATTTCAGATCCCAGTTCAGTTCCTCGGCACTGCGGCCGATCCCGGCGGTGCGCGCAATCACGCTCATGCCGTTAGGCACATCGAGCTGGGCCACCGTTTCCTTGAGTTCGGCGCGTTCTTCGCCTTCGATGCGGCGCGAGACACCGCCGCCGCGGGGGTTGTTGGGCATCAGCACCAGGTAACGGCCGGCGAGGCTGATGAAGGTGGTCAGCGCGGCGCCCTTGTTGCCGCGTTCGTCCTTGTCGACCTGGACGATGATTTCCTGGCGTTCACGCAGGGCGTCCTGGATACGGGCCTTGCTGACGTCGATGCCGGACTTGAAGTAGGCGCGGGCAACTTCCTTGAAGGGGAGGAAACCGTGGCGGTCGTTGCCGTAATCGACAAAGGCGGCCTCGAGACTGGGCTCGATGCGGGTGATGACACCCTTGTATATGTTGCTTTTGCGCTGCTCTTTACCGGCGGATTCGATGTCGAGATCGATCAGTTTCTGACCGTCGACGATGGCAACGCGCAGCTCTTCGGCCTGCGTTGCATTGAACAACATGCGTTTCATTTTCTTCTCCCGCGCTCAAGGATTTGCACGGGATGCACACTACGGCAGCCGCCCTCAGGCGGCGGACTCAAAATATTTCAGTCGATTGACAGCTTCATGAATCGATCGTGATCAGTGTCCTGGTTATGCAGTGTGTCTTGCAGGGAGTTGCGTAAGATGCGGCGCAAAATGCGGCGCAAAATGATCGCAAATCCGGGAATTCAAACAGTGCCTTGAGCGCGTAAATCATCTAATATCGCTACTTCCGTCGGTGAGCGACTTTAACCCTGTATTTTTGCTAGCCTCGACGCCAACTTCTTCGCTAACGCCATCGCAAACTTTATTGCAGTCACGGCAGTTTGCCGTGGCACATGCAACAGTCCTGTCGCCGCATTCGCGTCATCCAGGCATCCATTGCAGAGCGCACCAGTCTCGGAATTCCGCCGCGTCGGGCTCTGGCCCATGATGCCGGTTTCGGCATCCGCGTCGTCCGTCAGGGGAACGCTGCCAAGAAGTATAAGTAAATGAACAAGTTAAGTAAAGATTCCACATTACGGCACGCCGTTGGCGAGGACGATGCCGGCCAGCGCATCGACAACTACTTGATGCGTAGGCTGAAAGGGGTGCCGAAAAGCCATGTCTACCGGATCCTGCGCAGCGGGGAGGTCCGGGTCAACAGCGGCCGGATCGGCCCGGATTACCGGCTGAAGGCCGGCGACCTGCTGCGCATCCCGCCGGTGCGCACGGCGGAGCCGGCCGCCGTCCGGCCCATGCCCAAGAATGCCTATACCCCCGTCATCCTGTTCGAGGACGAGGCCCTGCTGGTCATCGACAAGCCCTCCGGGCTGGCGGTGCATGGCGGCAGCGGGCTCAGCTTCGGGGTGATCGAGGCGCTGCGCCAGGGCCGCCCCGACAGCAAATTCCTGGAACTGGTGCACCGGATCGACCGTGATACCTCCGGTGTGTTGATGCTGGCCAAAAAACGGGCGGCACTGGTGGAACTGCACCGGCAGATGCAGGCGGGCGAAATCGAGAAGCATTATCGTGTGCTGGTCAAAGGCCTGTGGACCGAACGCAAGCGCCTGGTCGATCTGCCGCTGGAAAAACACGTGCGTTCCTCGGGAGAGCGGCGGGTCAATGTCGGCGCCGAGGGCGACCAGGCGATCACCATATTCCGGCTGGAGCGGCGCGTCGGCCCGTACAGCCTGCTCGATGCCGAGCTCAAAACCGGTCGCACGCACCAGATCCGGGTGCACCTGGCCCATTTGGGCTTTCCGATACTCGGCGACGACAAGTATGGCGACTTCGTCCTGAACAAGGCCTTGCCGAAGCAGGGGCTGAAACGCATGTTCCTGCATTCCTGCCGCATCGTTGTCCGCCATCCGTTAAGCCGTGAAAAGGTGACCTTCGAGGCGCCGCTGCCGGAAGAATTGCGCGCCTTTATCGACATCATGGGAAAAACAAAAAAACATGCCCCGGCCGTTTGAGTTGCTGGTATTTGACTGGGACGGCACGCTGATGGATTCCGCTGCGGCCATTTCAGAATCATTGCAGGCGGCTTGCGCCGAGCTGGGGTTGCCGGTACCGAGCCGGGAGCGTGCGCGTTATGTGATCGGACTGGGACTGACCGATGCGCTGGCTCATGTGCTGCCGGAATTGCCGGAAGCGGATTACCCGAAAGTGCTGGATCATTTCCGTTTGCATTTCCTGCGCCGCGATGCCGGGACCACCTTGTTTCCCGGTGCCGCGGACATGATCCGCGAATTGCGTGATGCCGGTTTCATGCTGGCCGTGGCCACCGGCAAGAGCCGCCGCGGACTGGATCGTGCGTTAAAGGAAACCGGATTGCAGGGTTGTTTTGATACGACGCGTTGCGCTGATGAGGGTTTTTCAAAACCGCATCCAGGCATGCTCGAAGCGGTGATGGACAGGCTGGCGACGCCGCCCGCCGCGACGGTGATGATCGGCGACACCACGCATGACCTGGAAATGGCAAAAGCTGCCGGTGTGGCTGCGGTTGCCGTAACCTATGGGGCGCATGAGCGCGCCGCGCTGACCGCCTGCAAGCCGCTGGCGCTGGTGGATGAATTGCAGGGCTTGCGCAGCTGGTTGATGCTGCAGGCATAAGCCTACGGGCGAAAACGCAACGGGCTTGATGGTGGGGTGGCAATACCGTATTTTTATAAGTATCTGTTTTTAAAGGAAATTAAATGTCAGATCAACCGGGTGGTCCGCAGTGGGAACGTGCCGTGCTGGAGAAGGTGGCTCTGGCCGCGATCCAGGAACAACGCCGCTCGCGGCAGTGGGGCATGTTCTTCAAGATGATGGTGCTGCTCTATCTGTTCGCGTTGCTGTTTATTGGTATGGGCTGGTACAACAAAGGCGATGTATCACCGGGCAGTCATACCGCGCTGGTCGACATCAGCGGCGTGATCGCTCCGGGCAGCGCAGCGAGCGCCGACAAAATCATGGCCGGCATGCAGGCTGCGTTCAAGGATAAAAACACCAAGGGCGTGATCCTGCGCATCAACAGCCCCGGCGGCAGTCCGGTACAGGCCGGCTACATCTATGATGAAATCAAACGCCTGCGCGCCAAACATCCGGAGATTCCGCTGTATGCCGTGGTCGAAGACATCTGCGCCTCCGGCGGTTATTACATTGCCGCGGCAGCCGACAAGATCTATGTCGACAAGGCGAGCATCATCGGTTCCATCGGCGTGCTGATGGACGGTTTCGGTTTCACCGGTACCATGGAAAAACTCGGCGTTGAACGCCGTTTGCTGGCGGCCGGCAAGAACAAGGGCTTCCTTGATCCTTTCTCGCCGATCCAGGCTGAACAAACCACGCATGCCGAGACCATGCTCGACGACATCCACCAGCAATTCATCACGGTGGTGCGCCAGGGACGCGGTAAACGGCTGAAGGAGACGCCGGACATGTTTTCGGGGCTGCTGTGGGTCGGCAAAAAGAGCATCGACCTTGGTCTGGCCGATGCGCTGGGCAGTCTGGAATATGTCGCCCGTGAAGTCGTCAAGGCCGAAGACATCATTGATTACACGCAACAGGAAAACATCGCCGAACGTTTTGCACGCCGCTTCGGTGCGGCCAGTGCTGAAACCCTGCTCAAATTCAGCGGGGTTGGCAGTTTTAATGTCCGGTAAGTGCGATCAAGTAGTGCGGCGGCTGCCCTTGGGGCAGTAAAGCAGGAACACCGACGGACGCTTGTCCAGTTCCGGGATGTTCCTGCGCCAGTCGGCGATGCTGCGGGTCATGATTTGTTCACCGGGCTGGGTGAGGTCGGTGGCGATGCAGAGCAGGGTCTGCGGCGAACATTCCGCGAGCACGGCCGCCAGCATGGCGTCATTGCGGTAGGGCGTCTCGATGAAAAGCTGCGTGGCGTCGTCGCGTCGCGAGCGTTGCTCCAGATCGCGCACATGCCAGGCGCGCCGGGTTTTTTCGATCGGCAGATAGCCGTGAAAAACAAAGCTCTGGCCGTTCAGCCCTGAGGCCATCAGTGCCAGCAGGATGGCTGACGGCCCGACCAGCGGCATGACGCGGATTCCGGCTTCGTGCGCCGCGCGCACCAGCAGCGCACCGGGGTCTGCGACCGCCGGACAACCAGCCTCCGACACCAGCGCCACGTCAACTCCGGCCAGCAGCGGCGCCAGCAACGCAGGTATCGCCGCGGCCGGCGTGTCCTTGTCGAGTACGCTGATGATTGCCGTGTTGATCGGGTGCGGATATTCAACTTGTTTGAGAAAGGCGCGCGCGGATTTCGGATTTTCAGCGATGAAATGGCTGAGGCGGTGCGCGACCTCGCGTGAACCTGCCGGCAATGTGCTGTCGAGGGCGTTATCGCCCAGTCCTGTCGGCAACAGATAAAGGATGCCGTGGGATGTCTTTGCAGTCATGGAATCTGGATACCTTCTTTTTGCAGCATGGTGACAAGGGCGATCAGCGGCAGACCAATCAGCGCCGTGGGGTCATCGCTTTCCAGTTGCTCGACCAGCGTGATGCCCAGCGCTTCGATCTTGGCGCTGCCGGCGCAGTCGTACGGCTGGTCCTGCTGCAAGTAACGTTCGATTTGTGTGGCATCCAGTTTTCGGAAACGCACGGTGGTCGGCACATTCGCCAGTTGCACGGCATTGGTTTCACTATTGAGCAGGCATAACGCGGTATGGAATACCACAGTCTTGCTGCTCATGGCCTGTAATTGCAGTGCTGCTGCGGCATGCGTGCCGGGTTTGCCGATTGTCTGATCGCCCAGGACCGCAACCTGATCGGAACCGATGATCAGCGCAGCAGTTTCGTGCTCGGCGATTTTGCGGGCTTTGGCCTGCGCCAGCCGCAATGCGGTGTCAGCAGGAGCCTCTGCCGGGAAGGCACGTTCGTCGATATCCGGGGCGGCCGTTCGGCAATCGAGACCGAGGCGGGCAATCAATGCCTTGCGATACATTGACGATGAAGCCAGCACAATCCGCGACCTTGCCGTCATAAGTGGCGCAGCAGCCGGGCGTAAGTGCCTGAATGAGCGGGCGTTACGCGGATTGCGACGGGCGTCGGGACGAGGCGGGGCCGATACAAATGGAAATCGCTAAGTGCTTGGCTGAACAGGGAATTTGGCATGGCAGGTTTTGACAGCGAGGGCCGAAAATACTATCATGCGCCGCTTATGTCCGGGCCTGCCGCAGTTCATCGCATCGAGGATCCGTTTGCATTTGCACGTGCCGCCGGCCTGCACAGCGGACAGGCTGCGCTTGCCGCGATGCCGCGCCTGCAGGATCGACTAGCCGGTGATGCCGGAACGGTGGCTTTTGTGGTGCGCGGAAAAGTGGATCAGCGCCAGCGGCCGTTACTGGAACTGGAAATTACCGGAAACCCCAGTTTGCGCTGTGGCCGCTGCTTGGCACCGCTGGATTTTGCCTTGCACCTGCAATCCAGCGTGTTGCTGGCGGAGCCCGGTGCAGTGATGCAGGAAGACGATGACCCCGAGTCGCCGGAATGGATAGAAGCAGGGCCGGAGCTGGATGTGCTGATGCTGGTTGAAGACGAGATATTACTGAGCCTGCCGCTGTCGGTCAGGCATGGCGAGGGAAAGTGCAGCGATGGCGACGAGCCGGGCCGGGGCAGCGGGCGGGATAACCCGTTTGCCAAACTGGCCACACTGCTGAACCCGAAATAGTTGGCTGTAAATAACGAACACAAGTTAATTTTCAGGAGAACACCATGGCTGTCCAACAAA
>CAMBCD010000105.1 GCA_945863085.1 Bordetella parapertussis | reverse complement strand
ACCAGACGCCGCGACGCACAGCGCCTGCGCGCGCTGGGCCGGAACACCGCTGAAATCGATGTGCTGCTCAGCGGCCGCAGCGAAATCACGCAACCGAACTGGTGGATCCTCGGCGGCAGCCTGGTGTTTGTCGCCTTCACGCTGGGCATGGGTTTCAGCAACATCCCGTACAACCAGGAAATCATTTTCGCCGTATCTTTCGGCATCATCGCCTTCCTGCTGGTACGGCTGACGCGCGAACTCGATGCCGACGTACGCTCGACATTGCTCGGCACCGTGATCGTCATTTTTGTATTCCGCGCCATTCCCGGACCCGGTGAAGGCGTCACCTGGTGGTTCATCGACGAACTCAAATTCGACCAGCAGTTCATCTCCGTGCTGTCGCTGATCGGCTCGGTGCTGACGCTGGCCGGCATGTTCCTGTTCCGCCGCTTCATGGCTGACCACTCGATCGCCTACGTCGTCGGCTTCCTGACCCTGCTCGGCGGACTGCTGTCGCTGCCCTATGTCGGCATGTATTTCGGCCTGCACCAGTGGACCGCGGCGGCCACCGGCGGCGTGGTCGATGCCCGGTTCATTGCCTTGGTCAATACCGCGCTGGAGTCGCCGCTGGGCCAGATCGCGATGATCCCGATGCTGGCCTGGATCGCCAACTCGGCGCCCGCCCACCTGAAGGCGACCTATTTCGCGGTGATGGCCTCGTTCACCAACCTCGCGCTATCGGCCTCCGCGCTGGGCACCAAGTACCTCAACCAGATCTATATCGTGTCGCGCGAGGTCAAGGACAAGAGCGGCGCCGTGACCGTGCCGGCAGATTACAGCCAGCTCGGCGAACTCCTGATCGTCCAGCTGATCATAGGGATAGGGGTACCATTCGCCGCCATCGGACTCATCCGCGTACTGCGGCTGCGCAGCGCATAATAGGAACCAGTCCGGCAGCCTGCGAGCGAACGCCCCGACACAACCATGGATCTGCGCGAACTGCCCCGCACCGACCCCGGCACCACGGACCTCGTCCTGCGTGCCGTGGCTTTTGCTGCGCACAAACACCGCGACCAGCGGCGCAAGGACAAGGAAGCATCGCCCTACATCAACCATCCGATCGAACTCGCCCATGTGTTGTGGGACGAAGGCGAAGTGCGCGACCCGCTGGTGATCGCCGCAGCGCTGTTGCACGACACACTGGAAGACACTGAAACCTCGTGGCAGGAACTGCGCGGCGAATTCGGCGAGGAAATCGCCGACATCGTGCTTGAAGTCACCGACACGCAGTGGATCAAGAAGGAAGTACGCAAACGCCTGCAGGTGGCCAAAGCCAGACACTCCAGTAAAGCGGCGCGCCTGGTCAAACTCGCCGACAAGATCTGCAACGTGCGCGACCTCGGCACCCGCGCCCCAGAAGGCTGGTCGCTGGAACGCAAGCGCCAGTATTTTGACTGGGCCAAGGAAGTGGTCGACCGGTTACGTGGCACCCATGTCGAACTGGAGCGCCGCTTCGACGAGGTTTACGCGCTGCGGCCCTGAAGCATCAGGGTAAAGTATCTGCGTAAAAGCGTCCGGATGTTGTACTGCGGCAAGCGACCGCCGGCGGATTTATGCCATAGTCGCGTTTCTTTTAAATCCCGACGGTTGCGCAATCATGAAAATCACCCACGCCAGCACCGCCCTCGTCTCCCTCCCCCACGATGAACCGCTCGCCGACGGCCCGACCACGCCGGGCTCGAAAAATTTCGTCGCGCTGAAACTCGGCACCGACCAGGGCATCGAAGGCCTGGGCTTCACCTTTTTCGGCGGTGCGCTCGACAAGGCCCTGCTGGCGGCCGTCGAGGCCTTCGCCGCGCTGACCATCGGTGAAGACCCGCGGCGCATCGAAGCCATTGTCCAGAAACTGCGCACGGCCTCGGCAAGCGCCGGCCCTGCCGGCATCCTGACGCTGGCGCTGTCGGCCATCGACATCGCGTTGTGGGACATCAAGGGCAAGGTGCATAACCAGCCGGTGGCGAATCTTGCCGGCGGCCACCGCAACCGCATCAACACCTATGCCAGCGGCGCGCTGATGCGCCACTTCCCGCTGGCCCACCTCGAAAAAGCGGCGGCGCTCCTCAAAACCCGCGGCTTCAAACAGATGAAAACCCAGCTGGCCCTCCCCGGCGACACCAACCCGGTGAAGGAAGTCGAACACATCCGCGTGATCCGCGAAGCCGTCGGTTATGAAACCGACCTGATGTGCGACATCAACCAGCGCTGGGACGTGCGTCAGGCGATTTCCATCGGCAGACAGGTGGATCAGTACAAGCTGTTCTGGCTGGAGGATGTCACGGCATCAGACGACTACGACGGCCTTGCGCGGGTTGCCGATGCGCTGGACACCCCTGTCGCCGGCGGTGAATACGTCTACGGCATCGCACCGTTCCGCCAGATGCTGGAAGCACGTTCGGTCGACATCGTGATGATCGATGTGTTGCGCGCCGGCGGCATTACGCAATGGTTGAAAATTGCCGGCATGGCCGAAGCCTTCAACCTGCCGGTGGTCAGCCATCTCGCCCCGGAAATCCACGTACATCTGGTGTCCGCGATCCCCAACGGCCTGACCGTGGAATACATGCCCTGGTCGTCACGGCTGTGGCGCGACGTGCCGCAACCCAAGGACGGGCAGCTGACGGTGCCGCAGCGCCCCGGCCTGGGTCTTGAATTCGATCCGAAAGTGGTGAAGTTCACTTAGGTGTATTGCCACATCAAAAAAAGGGGCGGAAAATTCCGCCCCTTTTTTATTACCAATCATTTACTGCATGTCTGGCAACTACTGGACCTTGATGCCGGCGCCTTTAACCACTTCCGACCACTTTTTCATGTCGGCGAGCATGAACTGACGGAACTCCTCGGGGGAATTGGTCACGGCCTCGGAACCATTGTTCTCGGCTACCTTGCCGAATTCCGGCGATTTCACGTAGTTCGCGATCTCGGCATGGATTTTCGTCAACAGCGGCTTGGGCAGCTTGGCCGGAGCAACAACACCGTACCAGCCGACCACCGAGAATCCCGGCAGCACTTCAGCCAGTGCCGGCACATCCGGCGCCGCCTTGATGCGTTTGGGACCGCTCACCGCAATCGCGCGCAGCTTGCCGCCGCGCACCTGGGCGAATGCGCCGGTCAGGCCCATGAAGTTGTATTGATATTCGCCGCTGATCAGGGCGATGGCCGCCGGACCGGTGCCCTTGTAGGGAATATGCTGGCCCTTGCTGCCGGACATCAGCTTGTAGAGTTCACCCGCCAGGTGCCCGCCGCTGCCGATGCCGGCTGAACCGAAGTTGATCGGGTCCTTGGTGGTCTTGCTCCACTGCACAAAATCCTTGGCGTTTTTCGCCGGGTGTGAGGGATTGACGACCAACAGTAGCCCGCCCGCGGTCATCTGCGTGATCGGCGTGAAATCATTCACCGGGTGGTAAGGCAGCTTGGGAATCAGCGCGGCATTGACCGTGTGCTGGTGGTAAGGGATCAGCAGCGTATAGCCGTCCGGCGCCGCTTCCTGGACGATTTGCGCGCCATTGACGCCGGATGCGCTGCCGCGGTTGTCGACGATGGCCTGCTGGTTCCAGACTTTTGACAAATGCCCGGCCAGCAAGCGGGCCAGGAAATCCGTAGTGCCACCGGGTGCCGCTGGCGTGACGATGCGCACCGGGCGACTTGGATAGGTATCCGCAGCCTGTGCGGTCGCAACCGGCATGGCGATGCACAACGCGACCAGAAGCAGCGGAAGTTTAGTACGCAGCTTAGTACGGTAACCAGAGATAAACTGCATTGTTTCCTCCTGTCTATTTTATATGTGTATTGCGGTTTCAAGAATACCGCATAGTGGATATCATTGCATCCATAACAACCCCCTCAGGAGAGAGCATGAAAGCCCGTATCCTTGCATTGACCGTATTCTGTGCGCTCGGTTCAATCGCGCAAGCACAGACCTATCCCGCAAAAACCGTACGCATCATCGTACCGTTCGCACCGGGCGGCGGCTCTGATTTCATCGCCCGCGCCATTGCGCCCCCCATCAGCAAGGCCATGGGCCAGCAGTTTGTCGTCGACAACCGCCCCGGCGCCGGCAGCACGCTGGGCAGCGAAATCGCGCTGAAATCCCCCGCCGACGGTTACACGCTGCTGCTGATCTCCGGCAGCTATACCACGTCGCCCAGCCTCTACAAGAACATGAAATACGACGCACTGAATGACATGACGCCGGTGATCCAGACCGAGAACGGCCCTTACGTGATCAGTGTCCATCCCTCGCTCCCGGTGAAGGATGTCAAACAACTGGTTGCACTCGCCAAATCAAAACCGGGCCAGCTCAACTACGCCAGCACCGGCAACGGCGGCATCACCCATCTCTCGTCGGAACTGTTTGCGATGCGCACCGGCATCAAGATCACGCACATTCCGTACAAAGGCACAGGGCCGGGCGTCATCGACACCATCTCCGGCAACACGCAGATGATGGTGGCCGCGGTATCGGCGGTGATCGGGCATATCGGCAACGGACGGTTGCGCGGACTTGCCGTATCCTCACCAAAACGCCTGCCCGCCCTGCCTGACATGCCCACCGTGATGGAGGCCGGCTACAAGTTCCAGGTCAACAACTGGCATGGCGTGATCGCACCCAAGGGTACACCCAAGGCGGTGATCGACAAACTCAACAGCGAAATCAACAAGGCCATCAAGGACCCTGATTTCGCCAAACGTATCGCGCAGGACGGCCTCGAACCCGCGGGCGGCACGCCGGAAATCTTCGGTGAACTGCTCAAACGCGAAGTCACCGAATGGGGTGAAGTCGTCAAGGCGGCCAAAGTAACGGCGAACTGACGCATCCGCCGGAAGGCCGCACCCACGGCCTCGCGGGGCAACCCGCGGGGCCGCGCCGTTTTGTTACCCCTGCTTTGCGCAAACCGCTACGCAACAAATGATCCAGTTCCGCAACCTCACCCTCACCCGCGGCGCACGCGAACTGATCGTCGACGCATCGCTGCAGATCCACACCGGCTGGCGCGTCGGCCTCGCCGGCGCCAACGGCAGCGGCAAATCCAGCGTGTTCGCGCTGCTGCGCGGCGAACTCCATGCCGAACGCGGCGACTGCGACATCCCCGCCGCCTGGCGCATCGCCTCGGTCGCCCAGGAAACTCCGGCGCTGGACATGCCCGCCATCGACTACGTGCTCGACGGAGATACCGAACTTCGCTCGCTTGAGCTTGCACTGGTCGAGGCTGAAACCGCGCATGCCGGCGAACAAATCGCCGAGTTGCACGCGCGCCTCGATGACATCGGCGGCTACAGCGCCAAAGCCCGCGCCGCGGCGCTGCTCGCCGGGCTGGGTTTCGCAGACGCCGAATTCGAACGCCCGGTGCGCGAATTCTCCGGCGGCTGGCGCATGCGGCTGAATCTCGCGCAGGCGCTGATCGCGCGTGCAGACCTACTGCTGCTCGACGAACCGACCAACCATCTCGATCTCGACGCCGTGGTCTGGCTGGAACAATGGCTCGCCGGCTTCCGGGGAACGCTGGTGGTGGTCTCGCATGATCGCGATTTCCTTGACGGCTGCGTGACGCATATTGCGCACATCCACGCCGCGCGGCTGGCGCTGTACACCGGCAACTATTCGGCATTCGAGGACGCACGCGCCGCGCAACTCGCGGGGCAGCAGGCCACGTACGAAAAACAGGCGCGGGTGATCGCGCACATGGAATCCTTTGTCGCACGTTTCCGCGCCAAGGCGACCAAGGCGAAACAGGCGCAAAGCCGGCTGAAGGCGCTGGCGCGCATGGAGCGGATCGCCGCCGCCCATGTCGACATGCCCTTCGACTTCCATTTCCCGCAGCCGGACCGGTCGCCGGATACCCTGATTTTCCTGAATAAACTCTCGGCGGCCTATGGCGAGCGCAGGATCCTCTCCGATGTCGAACTGACACTGGCGCCCGGCGCGCGCATCGGCCTCCTGGGTCCCAACGGCGCCGGCAAATCGACGCTGATCAAAATCCTCGCCAATGAAACCCGGCCGGCGGGCGGGCAACGCAGCGAAGGCCGCGGCCTGGTCATCGGTTATTTCGCCCAGCACCAGCTTGAACAGCTGCGGCCGGATGAATCACCGCTGCAACACCTGCTGCGGCAGGAACCGCAGACACGCGAGCAGGAACTGCGCGATTACCTCGGCGGCTTCGATTTCCGCGGCAAGATGGCCGACAGCCCGGTGGCGCCGTTTTCCGGCGGCGAAAAATCACGGCTGGCGCTGGCACTGCTGGTACGCCGCAAACCCAACCTGCTGCTGCTCGACGAACCGACCAACCATCTCGACCTGGAAATGCGCCAGGCCCTGACCACGGCACTCGCCGAATACGAAGGCAGCTTGGTGCTGGTGTCGCATGACCGCGCGCTGCTGCGCACCGTGTGCGACGATTTTCTGCTGGTCGCCGACGGCAAGGTTGCAGCTTTCGACGGCGTGGTCGAGGATTACATTGAATGGCTGGCGGCGCGGCGTGCCGCCCGCGCCAAGAACGAAAAGGCCGAAGGCGGAGGCGGCAAGACTGCTCGCAAGGAGGCACGCGAGTCAGCCGCCGCCGACCGCCAGGGCAAACTTGCGGCACGCCGGCCGCTGCTGAAGGAAATCACCGGCCTTGAAAAAAACCTGGCGCGCTGGCAGCAGGAAAAGCAGCAGATCGACGGCCAGCTCGCTGACCCGGCCTTTTATGCCAGTCCCGATCCGGAAAAACTGCGCACGCTGACGACCCTGCAACAACAGCTCACCAGCGATATCGATGCCGCGGAACAGCGCTGGCTGGATGCGCAGGCCGAACTGGAAACCATTGGTGAAGCGTAAAATCAGTGCTGCTGCTGACGTCTTCACCACCATTTGGCCGGTAGTGCCCGCCGGGCCCTGGACGTAATACCATCTGCACTGGATCGCGACGCCCTGGCCGCCGCAATTCGACAACTGCAGCACAACAACCACCTTACAACAACCGCATCACATCAACCTCCCCCGGAACAACATCAACATGAATACCAGTCATCCCCGCCTCGGCCTGCTCGGTTACGGTGAAGCCGCCAACCGCCTCGCCAGGGATTTCAAACAGGCCGGATTCACCAGCATCCTCGCCTACAGCCGCAGCGGTGCCAAGGCGCAACCCGGCGACCCCCTGCACCAGCGCGCGCAGGCCGCCAGCGTGACCCTGGTCAAGACCGTCGGCACGCTGGCCAAAAAAACCGACATCATCATCGCAATGACGCCGGGCAAGTCGGCGCTGCCGGCGCTGAAAAAAATCCGCAAGTACCTGCGCCCCGATCATCTCTATGTCGATGCCAGCAGCAACTCGGCACACAACATGGAACAAGCCGCGGTCCTTGTCGGCAACGCCGCGAAATTCGTCGATGCCTCGATCATGGGCCCGGTCGACCTGATGGGCATCAAGGTGCCCTTCGTCGCCAGCGGCCCGCATGCCGCGGCTTTCCGCGACCTGATGGTGCCGCACGGCATGGTGATCAACGTCGTCGGCGCCAATCCCGGCGATGCCAGTGCGATGAAGCTGATCCGCAGCGTGCTGATGAAAGGGCTGGCGATGCTGCTGCTCGAAACCATGGAAGCCGCGCAGCGCCGCAATATCCTTGATGCGGTAATCGAGGACTCGTCGGTCACCTTCAACGAAATTCCGTTCCAGAAAATCATCAAGCGCTACGTCGGCGGCACCGCGGTGCACTGCGAGCGGCGCATCCACGAAATGAAGGAATGCCTGGAACTGCTGCATGGCATGGGTTCAACCGACCGCGCGACCAAGGCGACCATCGCCATGCTGCGCGACATGGTCAAAATGGGCATGCCGCAAAAATTCACAGCAGAGCCCGACACCATTCATCCGGTCATCGATGCACTGATCGCCGCGCGCGACAAGGCCTGATCCACGCAATGCCGTATCCTGTGGCCGCATGAGAGCACCGCACCACCACGATCATGATCATGGCCACGACCCTCATGGCCATGATCATGCTCTGCCCGGCCATGGCCGCGCCTTCGGCATCGGCATTGCGCTGAATGTCGGCTTTGTCATCATCGAGGCCTACTACGGCTGGATCACCGGTTCGCTGGCGCTGCTGGCGGACGCCGCGCACAACCTCGGCGACGTCGGCGGCCTGCTGCTGGCCTGGGCCGCATTCGCCGCAGCGCGGCTGCGCCCCGACGATCGCCACACCTATGGCTGGCGCCGCGGCTCCATCCTCGCCAGCTTCATCAATGCGCTGATCCTGCTGGTGGCCATGGGTTCACTGGGCTGGGAAGCCGTGCAGCGTTTCCAGGAACCCTCGCCGGTGGAAGCCGGCACGGTGATGATCGTGGCTGCAATCGGCGTGCTGATCAATACCGCGACCGCGGCACTGTTCATGGCCGGTCGCAAGGAAGACCT
>CAMBCD010000104.1 GCA_945863085.1 Bordetella parapertussis | reverse complement strand
GACTGGCATGTCGCGCTGTGCGACGTGCGCAATTCCACTGCCGCAGTCGCCGAGGGCAAATACCGCAACGTCAATTCGATCGGCGCCGCGGCGATTACCGCGATCATCAATGCCGCGGGTGACATCGAGGTGCCGTTCAGTTTCGAGGGTGACGGCAGCCTGGTGTGCGTGCCGCAGCAGTTGCTTGAAGTCACGCGTGCCGCACTGGCGAAGACGCAGGAAGTGGCGCGCGACGCCTTCGGCCTTGACCTGCGCATTGCCATGGTGCCGGTGACGGCGATCCGTGCCGCCGGTTTTTCGGTGCAGGTGGCGCGTTACCGTGTTTCCGAAAACTACACGCAGGCGGTGTTTTCCGGTGGCGGCATTTCCTGCGCTGACGGCCTGATCAAGGACGCGGCCACCGAAGCGGAGTATTCCATCGCGCCGGGCAGCATCGAGCCGCGCGGCAGTTTTGACGGTTTCGAGTGCCGCTGGGAAGACATACCCAGCCGCCACGGCGAGACGGTGAGCCTGATGGTGCTGGCATTGCATTACGAACCCGAACGCGCGGCGGCGGTGTACCGCGAGGTGATCGGCAAGGTGCGCGAAATTTACGGTGACGAGGAGGCCTGCCATCCGGTGTCGGTGCCGGAACTGGCGATGACGCTGAAATCGGATCTGCTTGCCGATGAACTGGGCGTGCGCACCGGCAAGGCGGGGGGATTTGACCGCTGGCGGCGGCTGATGAAAACGCGTGCGATCGTGCTGCTCGGAAGAGCGTTGATGCATTTCGGCACACATACCGAGGAAACCGACTGGAGCCAGTACAAGGCGACGCTGGCGCGCAACTCCGATGTGCGCAAATTCTCCGATATTTACCGGCAGATTCTTGCCGGCACCACGGCGCAGCGGCTCGCGCTGGACGAGTGGCTGCAACAGCAGTTCAAACGCCGGCAGTTGTTATACGGTCTTCATGTCACGGACCGCGCACACATGACCTGCCTGGTGTTTGATTATTCGGGCCGTCACCTGCATTTCATCGACGGCGCCGATGGCGGACTTTTTCTCGCTGCCAAGGCGTTCAAGGAACGCGCCAATCAGTACATCAACCGCACCGGGATCTGAGAATCGCAGTTGCGATGTCCGGAGGTTATGTAAGTATTTGTTTTTAATAAATATTATTGTCCGGCATGGGTTACGGCGAGGATGTTTTGCCGGCATGCATGGCGGCGCGTATTGTCACGCGCATAACAATCAGGATGCCAATCCACCAGGGAGAGAGAACCATGACGCATGTTGTGCCGAAGCTGCTGTTTGTCCTTGCCGCATTGGTTTCGCTGCAGGTCACCGCGCAGGAATATCCAACGAAATCAATCCGGGTGATTGTGCCGTTTCCGCCGGGCGGCGCCGCCGACACGATGGCGCGGCTGATTGCGCCACCGGTGTCCAAGGCGCTGGGCCAGAACCTGGTGATCGAAAGCCGGCCGGGCGCCAACACGGTGATTGCCACGGAAGTCGTGGCGCGTGCGCCGGCCGACGGTTACGCGATGCTGGTGATGGCGACGAGTTTCACGGTGAACCCGTTTGCGTACAACAAGCTGCCGTACGACACGCTGCGTGATTTCAGCGGCGTGACGCGGATGGTTTACAACCCGCTGATTTTCTGTGCGCACCCGTCCCTGCCTGCGAAAAACATGAAGGAACTGGTGGCGCTGGCCAAGGCGCGACCCGGAGAGTTGACCTGGGGAGTGTCGAGCATCATTGGCGGCGGGCGTATCGCCGGCGAGTTGTTCAAGGATATCGCCGGGATCAACATCGTCAATGTGCCGTTCGGCGGCGGCGCACCGGCGACGACGGCGATCCTCGGCGGGCACATCACCCTGCTGGTCGGCAATGTGCTCGATTGCTCCCAGTACATTCCTTCGGGACGTCTGCGCGGCATTGCGGTCACGTCGGCGCAGCGCACGTCGAATCTGCCACAGGTGCCGACCATTGCCGAATCCGGCTGGCCAGGTTATGAATCGCTGAACTGGTTCGGCATCATGGTCCGCGCCGGTACGCCGCGGCCGATTGTTGAGCGGTTGTCGGCGGAAGTCGGCAAGGCGCTGAAGTCACCGGAGGCGGGCGCTATACTGGCAAAACAGGGTTTTTCGGAGGGTACGATGACGCCCGCCGATTACGATGCCTACATCCGCAATGAGATGCAGCGCAACGAAAAAATCCTGAAAAAGCTGAATCTGAAACTGGATTAGGGCGGGAGCAGCGCGACCCGGACAGGTCGCGCTGCTGTTACATTCAGCGCATTTTTGCCAGTGCTTCCAACAGTTCGTCGTTGGGCATGATGCCGCGCGGATCCCCGACTTTGGCGTAACGCACGATGCCTTCGCGGTCGATGATGAACCAGGAGCGTTTGGCGCGCAGGTAGCCGGCGATGCGTTTGGCGTCTTTGGCGAGCGCAGGGTCGTCATTGAGCACACCGTAATCCCGGGTCATCACCCGGCGCGTGTCGCTCAGCAGCGGAAACGTCAATCCGAGTTTCTCGGCGAACACGGTGTTGGCGGCATTGAAATCGACACTGATACCCAGGACCTGGGCATTGGCGGCCTCGAACTTGGGGAGATCAAGCTGGAAGGCCACGACTTCGGTGGTTCAGGTGTCTGTAAACGCGGCGATGTAGAAAAACAGCACCACATTTTTTTTGCCGATGTAGTCCGCGAGCGCCACCGGTTTGCCGGTGGTGGAAATCACGGAAAAAGCCGGCGCCTTGTCGCCGGCTTTCAGTGACTGTGCGTTAGCGCTGCCGGCAAACAGCACGGCAGCCCCCAGAAAACCTGCAGCGATCCAGCGTTGCAACAACGACATCCGGGACATGGGGCACCTCCAGTGGTGTTGAAATCATTTTTTGGCGAGATTGCGCACGTATTTGCGCAGCACTTCGCCGTCGTAATCGACATGGCCGAGGCCACGGGCGTTGATCATGCCCTTGCTGTCGACGATCACGGTGGACGGTACGCCGCGTACGCCGAAACCGCGCGCCACATCCATGTTCTGGTCGAGCAATGCGGGCAGGGTATAGCCCCCCTTGGCAAAAACCGGTCGCACGGCGGCAGCACCGGTGCCGTCGATGGATATGGTGATGACGTTGATGCCGTCTTTTTTCAGTTCGTCATGTGCCCTCTGCACGGAGGGTATTTCGCGGACGCAGCTACTTCACCAGGAGGCCCAGAAACGGATGATGGTGACCTTGTTGCGCAGGTCGGCATCGCTGCCGCTGCCTATGAGGGCGGGAAGCTTGAAGGCCGGCATCGGGGTCGGCTGCGCCAGTGGTGCGAGGGTGTCGGCACCGGCCGGCTGTGTTGCAACACCAAGCATAAGTGCGGATGCGGCGATGAGGGACGTAAAACGGGATGTAAGGCAGGACGTGAAACGTATCGCAGTCAGGCGCATGAAATCTCCCGGGGCTTGTTGGCAGGAACGGATGGCAGAAGCGGCACTGCAAACATTCTAGCGCGATGTTCCCGCCGCAGGCGGCTATGTGCCGTCCGCGGGGGAAACAGCAACGGGCGGGATTTATTCCAGCGCTTCGGCGCTTTTGTGCGGTCGCGTGTCCCGGGTGCGCCTACATCGAGGTGCAGCGGCAGATCACTGGTGACCTGCCGCTGTCACAGACATTATTGTGGCTCGATGCCCGCAGCCTTGGCGATTTCGGCGAACCGTTTGACGTCGGCGCGGAACAGTTTGGCCCAGACTTCCGGCGGGTCGCCGTTGGGCTCGTAACCGTTGTCAACAAAGTTGGCCCGGACCTTCGGATCCTGCAGCGCCTTGTGGACGGCTTGCTGCAGTTTTTTCGTGATCGGTGCCGGCATTTTGGCCGGACCGAACATGCCGTGCCAGCCGGCGTCGGAGACATAACCGTTCACGGTTTCGCCGACGGTCGGAATATCCGGCAGCGAAGACAGGCGTTTGGCGCCGGTAAAGGCAATGGCTCGCACACGACCGGCCTTGTGATGCGGCACGCCGACCGAACCCGCTGGGAAATGTACCTGCACTTCGCCGCTGATGCAGGCGGCGACAGCCGGCCCGCCGCCCTTGTACGGTACGTGCAGCATATTGGTCTTGGTCATGCTTGCGAGCAGTGCGCCGGCCAGATGCTGGCCGTTGCCGACTCCCGCGGTGCTGTAGCGCACTTGTTCTTTTTTGGCGAGGGCGATCATCTCGGCGACGTTTTTGACCGGCACTTTCGGATTGACCACGAGCAGGTAACCGAGGCCGGTGGCGACATTGGTGATCGGTGTAAAGTCGCGGAGCACGTCAAACGGCATTTTTTTGACGATGGCCGGATTTACCGCGAAGCCGAACGAGGTGTTCATGACGGTATAGCCGTCGGGTGTGGCGTTTTTGAGCACGTCGGAGCCGATGATGCTGTTGGCGCCGCCGCGGTTGTCGATGACGAAGTTGGTGCCGATTTCAGTCTCGACCTGGCGGAACAGCATGCGCGAAAACACGTCGACATTGCCGCCGGCGGGGAAAGGTACGATCAGCCGGATCGGCCGGGTGGGATATTGCTGAGCCATTGCCTGGCCGGCCAGCGCGAGTGCAAGCAGGCCGAGTATTGCGGAAATGTTGATTGCAGAAAAACGGCGATGCATGATTTCTCCTCCGATGTTTTAGGACATGGATGCCGGGGGCGCGGATATTTTGGTTGCGCCTCGTTTGGATAGCTGCCGACGGGTTCATTTTAGTAGTACTGGCGGCAATGCAGGGAATAAGTTTTTGGGCAAGCCGTGTTGTACCGGAATCGGGTAATCTGCGCCCTCCAAAACAGGTTCACTATGCGGGGAAAGGGAGCGGGCTTTGAACAAACCGGTCGTGTTGGTAACTGCGGGGACCGTCTCCGATCTGGCGCAGCAACTGCTGCGGGAAGGCGGCGCTGATATTGAATTCATGCCGGGCGCGGTCGATGAAGATGCGCTGGTGGCGGCGTTGTCCGGGGGCGCGGTGGCGGCTGTGCTGCTGCGCGGCTCGCCACCACTGACGGAGCGGGTGTTCGCCGCGGCACGCGGCCTGAAAATTGTCGCCAAGCACGGTGCCGGCGTCGATTCCGTGGATCTGGCGGGAGCCACAAAACACGGCATCGCGGTGATGGTGGCCGGGGGCGCCAATGCCGATGCGGTGGCCGAACATGCGCTGACGATGATGCTCTGTCTCGCCCGCGAAATGCCGCGGTTTGACCGCGAAACGCGCCGGGGTGCATGGCGCGACCTGAAACACTTTACCCGCGAATTTCACACCCTCACCGTCGGCATTCTCGGCTACGGGCAGATCGGCGAACGTACCGCACGGCTCGCGCAGGCTTGCGGCGCGCAGGTGATGATTCACACGCGATCCGGCATCACGCCGCCTGTGGGCATGACCCTTGAGCCGGATCTCAACCGTCTGCTGGAGCACGTCGATATTCTCAGCCTGCATTGCCCGCTGACCGCCAAAACCCGCGGCATGATCGGTGCCGCGCAGTTCGCGTGCATGAAACCGGGGGCCTTGCTGGTCAACACCGCGCGTGGGCCGGTGATTGACGAGCCGGCGCTGGTGGAGGCATTAAAAAGCGGCAAACTTGCAGGCGCCGGACTGGATACGTTTGCGACGGAACCACCCGATGCGGCGAACCCGCTGTTCGCGCTGCCCAACGTGCTGGTGACGCCGCACATCGCCGCGGCGACCACCGATGCGATGGTACGCATGGGCACGATCGCCGCCAGCAACATCGTCAGTTACCTGCGCGGAGAGGTGTATGACCCGCGCAATTTCCTGAATCCGGAAGTGTTCAGGGCTGCTTAGCGCAGAACGCATTGTGGTCGCTTGGTGGCGCAGGGGCGGCTGCCATGTTCAACTATCAGTCCCGGATATCAGGCTTGGATATCAGGATTAGATTCACTCATCAGGGAAACGTATATGGCAACGGACAAAATTCTGGTCAACAGGGAAGGCCCGATCGGTTTCCTGATTTTCAACAATCCCGCGCGCCGCAACGCGGTGTCGCTGGAAATGTGGCAGCGGGCCGGTGAAGTGCTTACGGAATTTGCCAACGACGACAGCGTCAGGGTCATCGTGCTGACCGGAGCAGGCGACAAGTCGTTTGTGTCCGGCGCCGATATTTCCAAGTTCGAGGACGAACGCGCGAACGCCACGGCACAGGAAAAATATACCAAAACATCCTCGGGCATGAGGAAAATCCTGCGTGAGATCGGCAAGCCGACCATCGCCAAGATCCGGGGGTTTTGCATCGGCGGCGGCATGTCGCTGGCGCTGAGCTGCGACATGCGCGTCTGCTCCGATGATGCCCAGTTCGGCATACCGGCGGCGCGACTCGGCATCGGTTACGGCATCGAAGGCCTGGGCCGGCTGGTCGAACTGGTCGGGCCGTCCGCGGCCAAGGAATTTATCTACACCGCGCGCCGCTACAAGGCCGACGAGGCGCTGCGCATGGGCATCGTCAACCAGGTGTTTCCGGCGCAGGCGCTGGATGCCGCCGTACGCGAAATGGCAAACGGCATGGCGGACAATGCGCCGCTGTCGATCCTGACCGCAAAACGCGTGGTTGATGAACTCATGAAAGACCCCGCCAGGCGCAATGTCGCGTTGTGCGAACAACTGGTGAATGACTGCGGTGCCAGCGAGGATTTCATCGAAGGGCGTCGCGCGTTCATGGAAAAGCGCAAACCGGTGTTCAAGGGGCGCTGATGCGGCCCCCGGGGGGCAGCAGGGCCATGTGCCGCGGGTTCGCCGGTGGCAGCGGCCTGGGCGGGCTGAAAAGGGCCCGCTTACATCCTGTTACATGCCGGATTTGACAGTTATCACGTTTTCGCGCGTTATGAGCCGGTCTGCGTACGCTGGCACACAGTCCTGAACTGTTTTCCCGGGTTACGATTCAAATTGCAGGTTTTGCTGCAGCCTGCGGTAACGGGGCTGCGCATTGATCAACAGAAAAGGAGTGGTTATGAAAATCAATAAATCCATGTCGATCAACCGGTTCATGGCGCTGGTCATCGCAGGAACCCTGGGTGCGGCGCCGGCGTTTGCCGACAAGCCCGAATCGGCGGGCAAGGGTAAAGGCAAGAACAAGGAAAATCGCGACCAAGTGCGGCATTCGCAGCGTGGCGACAGCCATTTCGGTGATCGCCAGCATGTGGTGGTCCGCGACTATTACACGCAGGAATTCCGCGGCGGCAATTGCCCGCCGGGCCTCGCCAAGAAAAACAACGGCTGCATGCCGCCGGGACAGGCCAAAAAATGGAACAAGGGCCGGCCGCTGCCACGCGACGTTGTGTATTACGACGTGCCGCAGCAACTGGTGGTGCGCCTGGGCCCGCCGCCTTCCGGGCACAAGTATGTCCGGGTCGCTTCGGACATCCTGCTGATCGCCATCGGTACGTCGATGGTGGTGGATGCGATTACTGACCTCGGGCGGATGTAAACCACGGTTGTTCCAGTCAAGCGCGGGCCGCAATGCGGCCCGCGTTTTTATTGTGACCCGTGAATTCATCGCCATCCAATGTAATAATTCCCCAATCTTCACGGGGTAATTGCCATGGCCATGCGCAAGCTGCATCAGGTAATTCCGGCAATGCCGACTTCCGACGGTGCCGGCGTGAAACTGCGCCGCAGCCTCGGCCAGTCGCAGCAGGCGCGGCTGGATCCGTTCCTGATGCTTGACGAATTTTCCTCGGAAAACGCCGACGACTATCTCGCCGGATTTCCGAATCACCCGCATCGCGGCTTTGAGACCGTGACCTACATGCTCGATGGCCACATGCTGCATGAAGATCATTTGGGCAACCGCGGCGACCTGAAAAGCGGTGATGTGCAGTGGATGACCGCGGGGCGTGGCATCATCCATTCCGAAATGCCGCAGCAGTTGCAGGGCCGCATGCGCGGCTTCCAGTTGTGGCTCAACCTGCCGGCGAAAGAAAAAATGAAGCCGGCCGGTTATCGCGACATTCCTGCGGCGTCGATCCCGGTGGTCGCGCTGCCGGGAGGCGGCAGCGTGAAAGTGATCGCCGGCACTGTAACCATCAATGGCCGCTCGACGCCGGGACCGATGCAGGGTCTCAGCACCGAGCCGCTGTATTTTGACGTGTCGTTGCAAGTGGGCGAGACATTCACGCAGGCGCTGCCCGCCGGGCATAACGCGTTTCTCTATGTCTACGAAGGGGATGTCGTCGTCGGCGCGGCCGGCGATGCACGCAGGCTGCCGCGGCACAGTGCCGGGCTACTCGCGGAGGGAGATGGTGTTGCCATCACCGCTGCGGATGAGGGGGCGCGATTCATCCTGCTTGCCGGCAAACCCTTGCGTGAACCCGTGGTGCAGTACGGGCCGTTCGTGATGAACACGCGCGAGGAAATCGAACGGGCGATCTCGGATTATCAGGCGGGGCGCCTGACGGCATGATGCCTGGGGGGGGGAACCCGCCGGCTGCCGGCCGGCGGG
>CAMBCD010000103.1 GCA_945863085.1 Bordetella parapertussis | reverse complement strand
TGCCGCGGCGGGATCAAAACGGCACCACTGCACGGTCATCGCAGCAGGCGCAGTGTTTCGCTTTCAAGCCAGGCCACCGGCAGCATCAGCAGCAACTGGCAGACCACCAGCAGGAACAGCGGTGACAGGTCGACATTGCCCACCGGTGGAATGCGGCGGCGGAAAAGCCGCAGGACCGGTCGTGTCATGGCGGCGAGCAAGGGCGCCACCGGGCTGCCGGGATTGATCCACGACAGCAGGGCCTGCAGGAGTGTTGCGCCCAGCACGATGTAAATCAGCAGTTTGAGTACTGCCACAGCGGCAAACGCCGCGATGCCGAGGATGGCAAGCCCGATCTCGTTGCCGAAGCGGTAACCGCGGATTTGCATCACGATCAACAATTCCAGGAATTGCATCAGCCAGGCCAGCAGCAGCGTCGGCAAGTCGAGTCCCCACAGGCCGGGGATGATGCGGCGCGCCGGGCGAACCATGAAGTCGGTCAGCGCGTTGACAAAATCTGCCAGCGGATTGCGGTACGGCGCGCGCACCCACTGCAGATAGAAACGCAGCAGCAGGGTGAATGTCAGCAGGCCGAACGTGACCTCTGCGATGAAAATCAGTGCGTCAGTGAGCATTTCAGTCTTTGCCCAGTTCGTCGCCCATTTCAGCGGCGCGTTCCGCTGCAGCACGCACCGCGCGGATGAAGGCGGCTTTGACTGCGGCATCATCGAGTACGCCGATCGCGCGCTCGGTGGTGCCGCCTTTCGACGTCACCCGCGCGCGCAGGGTTGCCGGGTCCGCTGCGTCGGTGGTCGCGAGTTTGACCGCACCCGCGAAGGTTGCCAGCGCGCTCTGCCGTGCAATCTCCGGCGACAATCCGAGTTCGCGCCCGGCCTGTTCCAGTGCCTCAATGAAATAAAACACATAGGCGGGGCCGCTGCCGGATACCGCGGTGACGGCGTCCAGTTGTTCTTCCTTGGCCACCCAGAAAGTGGCGCCGACGGCGGCGAGGATGCTTTCGGCATCCCGGCGCTGCGCGCTGCTGACGCCGGGCATCGCGTACAGCCCGGCGATGCCGGCGGTGACCAGGGCCGGGGTATTGGGCATTGCACGCACGACCTGCGCCGCCGGACCCAGCCAGTGTGCAAGGTCGGCGCCGCGGATACCCGCGGCAATGCTGATCACCAGTTGTCCCTTGAGTGCGGGTGCGAGGGCCGTGGCGACTTCCCGCATCTGCTGCGGCTTGACCGCAAGCACGATGCAGTCCGCAGCGGCTGCTGCGGTTTTGCCATCGGCGGAGGTGCGGATGCCGAATTGCTTTTCCAGCCGCGACAGCGCCTCCGGCAGCACATCGACGGCATGCAGGGACGACGGCGCCCGGCCTTTGGCGAGCAGGCCGCCGATGATTGCGGCGGCCATGTTGCCGCCGCCGATGAAAAGGATGTTCATTTTCTGTGAGGGGATGCCATTCGGTAAGCGGTAAGCAGTTAGCGGTAAGTGGTGGAAAATCGGGCAGGGCTTGTCAGCATCGCCGCATTATACGGTTCACTGCTAACTGCTAACCGCTAACCGCTTACTATTCACTTTTCACGGCCTGCCGCTTACCGAAGATTGCCGTACCCACGCGCACAATGGTGGCGCCTTCGGCGATGGCCGCTTCAAGGTCATCCGACATGCCCATGGACAGTGTGTCGATGCCGCTGTCATCGGCCTGCAGGTCTTCCTTGAGTCGGCGCAGCAGCGCGAAACGTGCCCGTAGCACGGCAGTGTCCGGGGTCGGTTCGGGAATGGCCATCAGGCCGCGCAGCCGCAGCCGCGGCAGGCTGCGGATGGCTGCGGCCAGTTTGCGCTCCATGCCGGGCGCAACACCGCTTTTGCTGGTTTCGCCGCTGACATTGACCTGGATCAGCACGTTGAGCGGCGGCAGGTGCGCAGGGCGGGCATCGTTCAGGCGTTGCGCGATTTTTTCGCGTTCAATGCCGTGCACCCAGGCAAAAAGTTCAGCCACCGGCCGCGTCTTGTTGCTCTGGAGCGGGCCGATGAAATGCCATTCGATGTCCAAGTGAGCAAGTTCGCGCGCCTTGTCGAGGGCTTCCTGCACGAAATTTTCGCCAAAAGCGCGCTGGCCAGCCTGCCAGGCCGATTCTACCTGCGCAGCACCGCAGGTCTTGCTGACGGCAAGCAGGCGCACGCTTTCCGGCGTGCGATTTGCAGCCCTTGCAGCCCGCGCGATCCGCTCGCGCACAGCTTGCAAGTTAGCAGCGATTATGGCCATAATTTCAACGCTTTCCGTTGCAGGCGTCGCGGTGCAATATTTGATTTAATAGTCAATAATAGTGCACGGTAATGACGACGCCCTGACCCGCCATCCCCTAGGGAATTATAAATGGACATCTCCGAACTGCTGGCCTTCGTTGTCAAGAATAAAGCCTCCGACCTGCATTTGTCCTCGGGGTTGCCGCCGATGATCCGTGTCCATGGCGACATCCGCCGCATCAACCTGCCGGCGCTGGAGCACAAAGACGTTCATGCGATGGTCTACGACATCATGAACGACGGCCAGCGCAAGTTCTACGAAGAAAACCTGGAATGCGACTTTTCGTTCTCGATTCCCAATCTCGCGCGTTTTCGCGTCAATGCCTTTGTCCAGCAGCGCGGCGCCGGCGCGGTGTTCCGCACCATTCCGTCCAAGGTGCTGAGCTTGGAAGACCTGAAGGCACCCAAGGTGTTCGTCGAAATCGCCAACCAGCCGCGCGGCGTGGTGCTGGTGACCGGCCCGACAGGTTCGGGCAAATCGACCACGCTGGCCGCCATCGTCAACCATATCAATGAAAACGAGCAGGGCCACATCCTGACTGTGGAAGACCCGATCGAATTCGTCCACGAATCGAAAAAATGCCTGATCAACCAGCGCGAGGTCGGTCCGCACACGCTGTCGTTTGCCAACGCGCTGCGTTCTGCCCTGCGCGAGGATCCGGACATCATCCTGGTCGGTGAGATGCGCGATCTGGAAACCATCCGCCTGGCGCTGACCGCTGCTGAAACGGGCCATTTGGTGTTCGGCACGCTGCATACCAGCTCCGCCGCCAAGACCATCGACCGGATCATCGACGTATTCCCGGCAGAAGAGAAGGAGATGATGCGGTCGATGTTGTCGGAATCGCTGCGCGCGGTGATTTCGCAGACACTGCTCAAAACCAAGGACGGCAGCGGCCGTGCCGCGGCACATGAAATCATGGTCGGCACGCCGGCGATCCGCAATCTGATCCGCGAAAACAAGGTGGCGCAGATGTATTCGGCGATCCAGACCGGCGCCCAGCTCGGCATGCAGACGCTGGATCAGAATCTGCAGGATCTGGTCAAGCGCAACATCGTGTCGGTGGACGAAGCGCGCGGCAAGGCGATGAACAAGGACTCGTTCCGGTAACATTCCGGAGCAGCATCAGGCAATAATTAAAGAAGGAGCCAGGCATGGAAAGAGAACAGGCAGTCAAATTCATGCACGATCTGCTGCGGGCGATGGTCGCGAAAAAGGCCTCCGACCTGTTTATCACGGTGGGTTTTCCGCCGGCGATCAAGCTCGACGGCAAGATGACCCCGGTCGCACAGCAGACGCTGACGGCGCAGCACACGGCGGAACTCGCGCGCGGCATCATGAATGACAAGCAGGCCGGCGAGTTCGAGGCGACCAAGGAATGCAATTTCGCGGTCAGCCCCGGCGACATCGGCCGTTTCCGCGTCAACGCCTTCATGCAACAAGGCCGTGTCGGCATGGTGTTGCGGACCATCAACACCTCGATTCCGAAGTTCGACGACCTGAAGCTGCCACCGGTGCTGAAAGACGTGGTGATGACCAAGCGCGGTCTGGTGATCATGGTTGGCGGCACGGGCTCGGGCAAATCGACGTCGCTGGCGGCGATGATGGGTTACCGCAACGAAAACAGCTACGGCCACATCATCACCATCGAGGATCCGATTGAATACGTGCACGACCACAAGAACTGCGTGGTCACCCAGCGCGAAGTCGGGGTCGATACCGACTCCTGGCACGCTGCGCTGAAAAACACGCTGCGTCAGGCACCGGACGTGATCCTGATCGGCGAGATACGCGACCGCGAAACCATGGATCACGCCATCGCTTTTGCCGAAACCGGCCACCTGGCCATGGCGACCCTGCATGCCAACAGCGCCAACCAGGCGCTGGACCGGATCATCAACTTTTTCCCGGAAGAGCGGAAACAGCAGTTGCTGATGGACTTGTCACTGAATATCCGTGCCCTGGTGTCGCAGCGGCTGATTCCGAAAAAGGATGGCAAGGGCCGCGCCGCCGCGGTCGAAATCCTGCTTAACTCGCCGCTGATTTCGGACATGATCTTCAAGGGCGAGGTGCACGAAATCAAGGGCATCATGGCCAAGTCGCGCGAATTGGGCATGCAGACTTTTGACCAGCACTTGTTCGACCTGTACGAATCCGGCGACATCAGCTACGAAGATGCGCTGCGCAATGCCGACTCGATGAACGAATTGCGCCTGAACATCAAACTGAACAGCAAGGACACCAAGGACAAGGATGTGATGACCGGCATCGAGCACCTGAACCTTGTCTGATTCGCGCCTTTCCGCAGGGCAACGCCGGCCGCAGTGCCGGCGTTTTTCTTGATGGGTGCCCCCTTCGAAATCCCTTTCGACCTGGCGACCTATATCGCCTGTGCCGCCATCGTCGGCGGGGCCTATGTGATTTTCGGCATCACCACTTTCGGCGCCGCGATGTTCACGGTGCCGGCGCTGTCGTACTTTTTTCCGCTGAGTTTTGTACTGCCAATGTGTGTGCTGCTCGACGTATCCGCGGCGCTGGCGCTGGGCTCAAGGTTTTCAAAGGATGCGGACCGCGGTGAATTGAAATGGATGGCGCCCTTTTCGCTGGCCGGCGCCGTGGCCGGGGTCACGGCGCTGGTGACCTTGCCGCAGCAGGCGACCATCGCCGCCTTCGGCATTTTTCTCTGCAGCTACGGCCTGTATTCGCTGTATGCCGGCGCACCGCAGATCGGCATCGCGCGCCATCCCTGGGCGGTGATTTCCGGTTTTTGCGGCGGTGCTGCAGGCACCCTGTTCGGCGTCGGTGCGCCGCCCTATGCGATCTACCTGTCGCGCCGCCTGCCGGACAAGGCGGTGCTGCGCGCAACATTGTCGAACATGGTGCTGCTGTCGACCTCAATCCGCGCGCTGGTGTTCCTCATCGGCGGCCTGATCCTGATGGACCGCGTCATCGGTGCAGTGCTGCTGCTGCCTTTCGCACTGGGCGGCATCTGGGCCGGGCATCACATCCAGTTGAGCGCATCGCGCGAGACGCTGCTGAAGGTGATCGGTGTGTTGCTGCTGATGATCGGCGGGTCGCTGATTCTACGGGTGACAAGATCATAAGTATTTGATTTTATTAATGTTTTTGTAAATCCATTCAGGGTGGGCCTATGACGGAAAAGACCTTCGGCGCCTACGACATCGCCGACCTGCGCGAACTGGCGCGCAGGCGCCTGCCCAAGGGCGTGTTCGAGTTTTTTGATCGTGGCAACGGCGACGAGGTGGCGGTCGCGAACAATCGCGCGGCTTTCGAGCGTATCAAGCTCGAACCACACATGCTCGTCGATACGTCCAAACGCAGCCTTGCCACCAAGCTGTATGGCAAACCATTGGCGATGCCGCTGGTGGTCGGCCCCACCGGTTCGGCGGGCCTGGCCTGGTACGAAGGGGAGATCGCGCTGGCGCGCGCAGCGAAAGCAGCGGGCATACCGTACACGCTGGCAACCGGTTCGATGACATCGCTGGAACGCGTTGCTGCTGAAGCCGGCGGCAATCTGTGGTTCCAGGTCTACATGTGGCCCGACCGCGCGGCATCACATGCCTTGATCGCGCGCGCAAAAACGGCGGGCTACGAAGCGCTGGTGGTCACCGTCGATACGCCGGTGACGCCGGGCCGCGAATACAACCTGAGGAACGGCATGACCGTGCCCTTCCGTTTCACCCGCCGCAACGTCACCGACGTGCTGCTGCACCCGCGCTGGCTCACGGGGGTGCTGCTCAAGTATCTGCTCACCAGCGGCATGCCGCGTTACGAGAATTATCCGACACAGATGAAATCGCGCATCACCGCGCTGCCGATGGGCCGCTCGATGATGGTGACGGACTCGCTGACCTGGGATGACCTGCGTGAAATCCGCAGGCTGTGGCCGCATGCGCTGATGGTGAAGGGCATATTGCGCGCCGAGGATGCGAAGTTGGCGGCAGACTGCGGCGTTGACGGCGTCATCGTTTCCAACCACGGCGGACGCGCGGTGGACAGCACGCGTGCGCCCATAGAAATCCTCCCCGAAGTCGTTGCAGCCATCGGCAATGGCGCCACGGTGATCGTCGACAGCGGCTTTCGCCGCGGCGCTGATGTGGTCAAGGCGCTGGCATTGGGGGCCAATGCAGTGATGATCGGCCGCGCCACGCTGTACGGCACCGCGGTCGCCGGCGAGGCCGGTGCTGCACGTGCCATAGAAATCTACCGCGACGAAATCGATCGGCTGCTGGCGCTGATCGGCTGCCCGGACATCAGCGCACTGGGTGTGAGTTATCTCGCGCGCTCAGGGTGATCCATACGTATGAAAAGCCGGGCGGCATCAAACCTGTTTTGCGTCCTTGCGCATGCTCCCCGCCACCATTTCATACTTGAACAAGCGGCATTCCAATGCGCCGTTGAACAGCGGCGTGCGCCGCGAAGGCTGCAGGCGCATGATCTTGGCTAGGCGCAGGTCGGCGGTCAGGATATAAGCGGTCCAGCCGCTGTAACGCTGTTTGAGGATATCGCCGAGCGTCGGGTACCAGGCGGCGAGGTCGTCGAGTTCTTCCATGCGCACGCCGTACGGCGGATTGGTGATCAGCATGCCAGCGGGCGCCGGCGCTTTGGAATCCTCGAAGCTGCATTGTTTGAGTTCGATGCGGGATTCCAGGCCCAGCGCGGCGACGTTCTGGCGTGCATCGACAATCGCATCGCCACTGCGGTCATATCCATAAATCATTGTTTTTATTGATTTATTTTCCTGCGCCGCAACCTGCCGGTGCAGGGTTTCCCAGGCCTTTGCATCGAAGTTGCGCAATTTCTCGAAGCCGAATTTACGATTCAATCCCGGCGCGCGGCGCGTGGCCATCAAGGCGGCTTCAATCAGGAAGGTGCCGCTGCCACACATTGGGTCGAGCAGAGGCTGCTCCGCCGTCCAGCCGGCCAGTTTCAAAATGCCTGCGGCAAGGTTTTCGCGCAGCGGCGCGTCACCGGTCGCCGTGCGCCAGCCGCGTTTGAACAGCGCGTCCCCCGAGGTGTCGAGATAAAACAGCGCATCGTCGCGGTTCAGGAAAACATGGATGCGCACATCGGGCTGGCGGGTATCGACGTTGGGCCGGTCGCCTTCCGCTGCGCGCAGCACGTCGCAAACGGCGTCCTTCACGCGCAGCGTGACGAAATCGAGGCTGCGCAAAGTACTTTTGATGGCGGAGGTATCGACGCGAATGCTGTTCTGAGGGCCGAACCACTGTGCCCAGGGCAGTTTGCTTGCTACGGTGAAAATGTCGTTCTCGTCGCGGTAGCGGCATTGCCCGATACGCCACAACACGCGGCTGGCGATGCGGCTTTCGAGATTGATGCGGTAACACAGGGCATAGGGGCCGCGGAAGCCGGTGCCGCCCTCGACGGCGCGCACATCCTGTGCGCCGAGCGAGGTCAGCTCTTCGGCGAGTACGGCTTCAAGGCCGCGCGGGCAGGTGGCGAAAAAAGTTTCCATTCAGGGCTTGGTTTTCATCGGGGGGAGTTCGACATAAACCTCGAACTCGATGCGTTGCCAGGGATTGCGTGCTTCTTTCAATTGCACGATACGCGCTTTCACCGGCGCGCCGCGGTCCATCTGCCGAGCGACATCGCTGTTTTCGCGGCGCGGGATGTAACCGAGCATTTCGTTGCGCCACAACACACGCACCGCGTTGGCATCGTGCGGATTCTGTGGTTCGCGCGACAGTTGCAGGGTGTCGCCGACACGCATCATTTCCCACAGGCCTTTGCCTTCGTAATACTGGAAACCGGCCAGCGGCGATTGCTGGACGATGATGCGCGCATCCGCAGCGCAGGCGGGGGCGGCCAGCGCCATCAGCAGCGCGAGGATTGCAGCAAGGCTGGGCATCTGGATTAAAACGGTTTGACGACGGCCAGGATGACAATGGCCAGCAGCAGCAGCACCGGGATTTCGTTGAACCAGCGGTACCAGACATGGGAGCGGGTGTTTTTACCCTGCTCGAACTTGCGCAGCAGGCTGCCGCAGGCGTGGTGATAGCCGATCAGGATCACCACCAGCACCAGCTTGGCATGCAGCCAGCCGCCGCTGATGCCGTAACCCAGCCACAGCCAGAAACCAAACAGCAGCGCCAGTCCGGCCAGCGGGGTCATGAAGCGGTAGAGCTTGCG
>CAMBCD010000102.1 GCA_945863085.1 Bordetella parapertussis | reverse complement strand
TTCCCGGTCAACGCCAACGAAGCCGAGGCGCGTCGCGTCGCGCGGTTCTGGGACCATGGCCATACGCCGGGTCCGATGAATATTGCGCCTGAGCCGCCGAATCCTGCCTTTCCGGCAACCCTGGACCTGCGCTGGCAACCCGTCACGGGAAATAAGTAAGTTATTGTTTTTATTGACTTTTTAAGTCAATAACAGAAACGTCCGGGCGTCATCAGCCGACCGCCAACCGCGCATTACGGAACATGCGCAGCCACGGGCCGTCTTCCCGCTCCCGCCACGCCGGCGGCAACCAGGAATTCTGCGCGACGCGAAACACGCGTTCGGGATGCGGCATCAGGATGGTGAATCGTCCATCGGCTGTAGTCATCCCGGTGATGCCCTGCGGCGATCCGTTGGAATTCAGCGGATATTGTTCGGTGACCGCACCGCGGTTATCGACAAACCGCAAGGCCACCAGCGGTTGCGCAGCTGCCAATGCGCTTGCATCAGCGAATTCGGCATAACCCTCGCCATGCGCTACGGCCACCGGAATGCGGCTGCCCGACATGCCTTTGAAAAACAGCGATGGCGATTCCTGCACTTCCAGGGTAACGAAGCGCGCCTCGAACTGCTCCGACCTGTTGCGCACGAAATGCGGCCAGCGTTCGGCGCCGGGGATCAGTTCATGCAGGTTGCTCATCATCTGGCAACCGTTGCAGACTCCCAGCGCAAAACTGTCGGAGCGTTTGAAGAAGGCCCCGAATTCGTCACGGGCGCGGGCATTGAACAGGATGGACTTGGCCCAGCCCTCGCCCGCCCCCAGCACGTCACCGTAGGAAAATCCGCCACAGGCGGCAAAACCCTTGAAGTCTGCCAGGCTGACGCGCCCGGCGATGATATCGCTCATGTGCACATCGACTGCTGCAAAACCGGCACGGTCAAAAGCTGCCGCCATCTCGATCTGGCCATTGACACCCTGCTCGCGCAGGATTGCAATCCGCGGTTTCGCGCCACGATTGATGAATGGTGCGGCAATATCTTCCTGCGGATCAAAGGTCAGTTTCGGCGAAATACCAGGATCAGTGGCATCAAGCAAGCGGTCGTATTCCTGTTGTGCGCAATCCGGGTTGTCACGCAACAGCTGCATCCGGTAAGTGGTTTCTGACCAGGCGCGATGCAGATCAATCCGCGATTCGTCGAGCACAGTGTTGCTGCCGGCTTTCACCACCAGCCTTGATCCGGTATTGACGCTACCAACCACCGCGCAGTGCTGCGCAAGTCCGTTGATCTTCAGCACGGTCATAACGGCATCACGGTCGCTGCGTTTGATCTGCAGCAGCGCGCCCAGTTCTTCGTTGAACAGCAAAGCTGCGGCATCCCCCGGCAGCTCAAGCTGCGCGCCGCAACGCGCTGCGAACAGCATTTCACACATGGTCGCCAGCAGGCCGCCATCGGAACGGTCGTGATAGGCAAGCAACAGGCCGTCTTGATTCAATTGCTGGATGGCTTCGAAAAAATGCTTCAGGTCGGCGGCATCGACGACATCCGGCGTCACATCACCTGTCGCGTCATACACCTGCGCCAGCGCCGAAGCCCCAAGGCGGTTTTTCCCGCGGCCAAGATCGATCAGCAACAGGTCGGTATCACCACAATCGGTACGCAGTTGCGGGGTCAGTGTCTTGCGCGCATCGATCACCGGCGCAAACGCAGAAACGATCAGCGACAGCGGCGCAACCACTTCCTTGCGCCCGTCCTTGTCGTTCCAGCTGGTCTTCATCGACAGCGAATCCTTGCCCACCGGGATGCTGATGCCCAGTTGCGGACAGAGTTCCATCGCCACCGCGTGCACGGTATCGAACAGCGCGGCATCTTCACCGGCATGTCCGGCCGCGGCCATCCAGTTCGCCGACAGTTTTACATCACCGATTTTGGTAATGGATGCCGCCGCGATATTGGTAATGGCTTCACCGAGCGCCATGCGCCCCGAAGCCTGCGGATTGAGCACCGCCAATGGCGTGCGTTCGCCCATGGCCATCGCTTCGCCGCAGTGGGCATTGAATCCCATCAGGGTCACCGCCACATCCGCCACCGGCACCTGCCACGGCCCGACCATCTGGTCGCGCGCGGTCATGCCGCCGACCGTGCGGTCACCGATGCTGATCAGGAAGGTCTTGTCCGCCACCGTCGGCAGGCGCAGTACGCGGTACAGCGCTTCGCGGATGTCGATGCCGCCAGCATCGAATACCTGCCCCTCGCGGACCAGGCGTTTGACGTCGCGGGTCATTTTCGGCGGCTTGCCGAGCAGCACCGCGAGTTCCATGTCCACCGGGTTGTTGCTGAACACGGTGTCGCCGACTTTCAGCCGGCCGTCACCGGTCGCAGTGCCGACCACGGCGAAAGGACAGCGCTCGCGTTCACAGATCGCGCGGAAATTTCCGAGGTCCTGCGGCGCAATCGCCAGCACATAACGTTCCTGCGCTTCATTGCACCAGATCTGCATCGGCGACATGCCCGGCTCTTCGCTGGGCACATCGCGCAACTGGAAATGCCCGCCGCGCTGTGCGCCATGCACCAGTTCCGGCAAGGCATTCGACAGTCCGCCGGCGCCGACATCGTGGATGGACAGCACCGGATTGTTCTTGCCCAGCCCCCAGCAGCGGTCAATGACCTCCTGCGCGCGGCGTTCGATCTCCGGGTTGCCACGCTGCACCGAGTCGAAATCGAGGTCTTCCTGGTTGGATCCGGTATCCATGCTCGACGCTGCGCCACCGCCGAGGCCGATCAGCATGCCCGGACCGCCCAACTGGATCAGCAAGGCGCCTTCCGGTATTGCATTTTTGGCCGTGTGCTGCGCGGCAATATTGCCGAGTCCGCCGGCGATCATGATCGGCTTGTGATAACCACGCACCTCGGCGCCGACACGCATTTCGTAACTGCGGAAATAACCGGCAAGATTCGGCCGGCCGAATTCATTGTTGAACGACGCGCCACCGATCGGGCCGTCGAGCATGATCTGCAAGGCTGACGCGATGCGCCCGGGCTTGCCCACCGGATTCGCTTCCCAGGGTTGTTCAAAACCGGGAATACGCAGATTGGATACCGAAAATCCGCTCAATCCAGCCTTGGGTTTTGCGCCGCGGCCGGTCGCACCTTCATCACGGATTTCACCGCCGGAGCCGGTGGACGCACCGGGGAATGGTGAAATCGCCGTCGGGTGATTGTGAGTCTCGACCTTCATCAGGATGTGCGTGAGCTCCTGGCTGTAACCGTAACCCTGCGCAGCACCCGGATAAAACCGCTGCACCGTCGCACCTTCAATCACCGAGGAATTATCGGAATAGGCCACCACCGTGCCCTGCGGATGCTTTTCGTGCGTGGTGCGGATCATGCCAAATAGGGAATGATCCTGCTTCTCGCCGTCGATCACCCAGTCGGCGTTGAAAATCTTGTGCCGGCAATGTTCGGAATTCGCCTGCGCGAACATCATCAATTCGACGTCGGTCGGATTGCGGCCCATGCGCTTGAAATTGTCGAACAGGTAGTCGATTTCGTCCGGCGACAAGGCCAGACCCATCGCGATATTGGCCTGCGCCAGCGCATCACGGCCGCCGCCCAGCATGTCGACGATGGCCAGCGGTTTGGGCTCTATGCGCCGGAACAGCGCTTCCGCCTCATCCAGCTCGCCCAGTACGGATTCGGTCATCCGGTCATGCACCTGCGGCAGCAGCGCAGCGCGTTGTGCCGAATTCAATGATTTGCCATCCACCGAGCACCACCAGGCCACGCCGCGCTCGATGCGTTCTACCGCAGGCAGGCCGCAGTGCCGGGCAATGTCCGTGGCCTTGGAAGACCAGGGGGAAATCGTGCCCAGACGCGGTGTTGCCAGCAGCAGCGTGCCGTCTTGCGCCACCGGCGCTGTGGCCGGACCGTAACTAAGCAGGCGATCGAGTTGTTGCCGCCCCGCCGCATCCAGTTCACGGTTCAGGCTGATGAAATGCCAGTATTCGGCGGCGATCTGCAGGCCGGGAATGTCTGCGGCAGCGGCCTGGAGGAGTTTTTTCCTGCGAAATGCAGAGAGCGCGTCGCGCCCTCTCAGGCGTAGGAAATGCGGCATGATGAATGGCTGTTCGGAAAGCGTAATTTTACCCGAACCCAGGAGGGCCTGCGTTAAACTTGCGGCCACCATGAATACGCCCCACGCTTCTCCGATATTGCTGACCGCTGACCTGCGCCGGGTCGAACAAACGGCCCTGGGCGGACACTCCCCCGCAGCGCTGATGGAACGCGCCGGTCTCGCCGCCGCAGAACTCGCCCGCAAGCTGGCCGGCGACAGCGGCAAACCGGTGCTGATCCTTGCCGGCCCCGGCAACAACGGCGGCGACGCACTGGTGGTCGCCCGTCATCTCAAACAATGGTGGTTCAAGGTCAGCGTGGTTTGCACGATCGACCCGCAGCAGTATTCCGGTGATGCCGCCGCGGCACTGCAGGCCTGGCACAAAGCCGGTGGTGAATTCGTCAGCGGCATACCCGCTGCCCAGGACTGGGCGCTGGTCATTGACGGCCTGTTTGGCATCGGACTCACACGCAATCTCGATGACGATTACGCCGCACTGGTCGAACAGATCAACGCACTGGATGTGCCGGTACTGGCACTGGATATCCCCAGCGGACTCGATGCCGACAGCGGGCGAATCATGGGCAGCGCAATACAGGCCGACCACACCATCACTTTCATCGCATTGAAACCCGGCCTGCTGACGCTGGATGGTACCGATCACTGCGGTGTCATCCATGTCGCCGATCTCGGATTAAGCACCCAGGTCGCTGCCGCAGCGCATGGCGTAATGATCAGCGACGGCGTGCTGGCGCATGTATTGCCGCCGCGGCCGCGCAATTCACACAAAGGCAGCTATGGCAGCGCCGGCATTATTGGTGGCGCGCAGGGCATGGTCGGCGCTGTATTGCTTGCCGGACGCGCAGCGCTTAAATGCGGCGCCGGTCGTGTTTATGCCGGACTGCTTGCCGTCGATGCGCCGCTGGTTGATGTGCTGCAACCCGAGTTGATGCTGCGTCCGGCCGATGCGGTGCTGCGGCTCGATCACCTGAACGCGCTGGCCATCGGGCCCGGTCTCGGCGACTCTCCCGATGCCGCTGAATACCTGGACTGGGCACTGGAAAGCACCGTGCCACTGGTGCTCGATGCCGATGCGCTGAATCAAATCGCTGCGACTGCTGATCTAAAAAATAAATTAAAACAAAGGGTTACGGCATCTGTTCTGACGCCACATCCGGCTGAAGCAGCGCGCCTGCTCGCCTGCACGACCGATGAGGTGCAGCAGGACCGTGTTGCCGCGGCGCTGCGACTTGCACGGGAATGCAAGGCCGGTGTCGTGCTCAAGGGCGCCGGCAGCATCTGTGCATGGCCCGATGGCCACTGGGCCATCAACACCTCGGGCAATCCGGGCATGGCGGCTGCAGGCATGGGCGATGTGCTGACCGGCATCATCGTCGCGCTGCTGGCACAGGGCGTGGATGAGCGGCATGCATTGACTGCTGGGGTTTACCTGCATGGCGCTGCCGCTGATCAGTTGGTGAAAATGGGCCTGGGCCCGATCGGCCTGACCGCTGGCGAAATCATCGACGCCGCACGCGCCCTGCTCAATCGCAGCTGAGGTTCAGGCAGACAGTGTACGCACCACGGCAAAACCGAGCAGCGTCATCGCCAGTGAGCCGAACAGGTGCGCGCTGATCAGCGCCATCGCCCAGCCGTAACGCTCTTCCTGCAGCAGCATCACGGTTTCCAGCGAAAATGCCGAGAATGTGGTCAGGCTGCCGAGAAAACCGGTGATGAAAAACAGCCGGTATTCAACAGGCAGCGTCATGTGCTGCACAAAAAATTCCAGCGCCGCGCCGATCAGGAAACCGCCGATCAGATTCACCGCCAGTGTACCCAGCGGCAGCGTCGGCAGGATGTGATTGAACGCCGCAGCAAACCCCCAGCGCAACCACGCGCCGAGCATGGCGCCGATGCCGACGGCGGCAAAACCCGCAGCGCTCATCAGCCGGTGACGCCGATATTCCAGGGCACGTACTCGTGGTCACCCAGCCCCAGCAGTTCGCTCTTGGTTTTCTCGCCGGAGGCGGTGCGCAGCATCAGGTCGAAAATTTTCTGCGCAACGTCGGTCAGTGTCGCCGTGCCCTCGAGGATTTCACCGCAATTGATGTCCATGTCCTCGCTGAGCTTGTTGTACATCGGCGTGTTGGTGGCCAGCTTGATTGAAGGCACCGGTTTGGCGCCGAACATCGAACCACGGCCGGTGGTGAACATGATCATGTTGGCGCCGCCGGCGATCTGGCCGGTGGCCGAGGTCGGGTCAAAACCCGGTGTGTCCATGAACACAAAACCTTTTTCCGTCACCGGCTCGGCATAACGGTAGACCACGTTGAGCGGTCCGGTGCCGCCCTTCATCGACGATCCCAGGGATTTTTCGAATATGTTCGCCAGGCCGCCGTGCTGATTGCCCGGGCTGACCACGCCGTTGATCTGGGTGTCGCGGCCGACGGTGTAGACATCCTTCCACCAGCGGATGCGTTCGATCAGTTTTTCGCCGACTTCGCGGCTGCGCGCGCGGCGCGTCAGCGTGTGTTCGACGCCGTAGATTTCCGGTGTCTCAGACAGGATGAAGGTGCCGCCGTGGCGCGCCAGCAGGTCCATTGCCGCGCCCAGTGCCGGGTTCGCGGTGATCGATGAAAACCCGTCCGAGCCGCCGCACTGCAGCCCCATCATCAGATGGCTGGCCGGCACGCGCTGGCGCATCACCTTGTTGGCTTCAGGCAGCATTTCCTTCAAAGCGGCAATGCCGGCTTCGATGGTTTTGCGGGTGCCGCCGGACTCCTGCATCACAAAGGTTTTCAGGCGTGAACTGACGTCGAGGCCCTCTTCCTTCATCAGCCCCTTGATCTGGTTGCGCTCGCAGCCGAGGCCGACGATCAGCGCACCGGCCAGGTTGGCGTGGCGCGCGTAACCCGCCATGGTCCGCCGCAGCAGGTCCATCGGTTCACCGGTCATTTCCATGCCGCAGCCGGTACCGTGGGCGAAGGCACTGACACCATCGATGTTCGGGTAATCCGCCAGCCGTTCCGGTGTGAAGTATTCGGCGATCTTGTGCGCCACCGTGGCCGAGCAGTTCACTGTCGCCAGAATGCCCAGATAATTGCGCGTCGCGACCTGGCCGTTGGGGCGGACGATGCCCATGAATGAGGCGCGTTCGGCCTCCGGAATCATCACCACCGGCTTGTAATCACGGGCGTAAGCGTAATCGCGGTCGAACTCGCGGAACTCCAGGTTATGCGAGTGCACATAAGTGCCGGCAGGAATGTCTGCTGAAGCGAAGCCGATGGTCACTGCGTATTTGAGTATGGGCTCGCCCTGCTTGATCGCCCGTGCCGCAATCTTGTGGCCGGCAGGGATCTGGCTTTTCGAAGTCAGACCGTCTTCGATTTTTGCGCCGATTGCGATGTCGCTGCGCGCGATCAGCACATTGTCGATTTCATGCAGCCGGATTGCGAGTCCCGCTGCCGGTTTGTCCTTGATGGTAATGACGCCGTCGTCCATGGCCCTGCCTCCTGGGTAAGCTCGCGCTATTTTATCGGGAATATCACCGGCAAAACACCTGCGCCCTGACGAATTACCGCAGATTCGCCGCTGCCCCGCTTTGCCAGAGATGCCGGCGCCAGTACAGACCGATCAGCACGGCAAACACGATGCCGAACAGGCAATAAGCCGTGGCCATGGTTGCATAGCCAAAACCGGCGATCAGCGGCCCGGCGAGCAACAAGCCCGGCAGATTGCCGTAGATCGCCATCATCCGGATGCCCATGATGCGCCCGCGATAACGTTCATCGGAAGTGCGCAGCAGCAGCGCATTGATGGGTATCAAACCCATGGTCTGCATGCAGCCGGCGACCATCAGCACAGGGATGCCGGTTGCGGGACTTTGGGTCTGCACGAACACCAGCAGCATCGCCAGCCACGCGATGCCGAACACGATCATCGCGCGCGCCGGCCGGAACATGCCGCCAAAACGGGTCATGATGATCGAACCGACCAACGCACCCGTCGCTGCCGATGCCACCATGGTGCCCAGCGTGGTCTGGTCGGCGCCGTAAACTTCCTTGGCCACGTACGGCATCAAGCCGGTGAACAGCGGAAAAGCCGTGAGGTTGAGCAGGAATGCGAACAACATGGCCGCGCGCAGTTGCGGTGCTTGCCAGACATAAGCCAGCCCTTCGCGCAGTTCACGCCATGGTGAAGCGCGTTGCACACTGCCCGCCTTCACTGCAGACGGTGGATGCGCATTGCCGGCCTGCTCATTACCAGCCTGCCAGGTCAACACCAGACTGATCACATAAAAACACACCACCGCGGCATATGCCGATCCCATGCCCAGCATCGCCACCAGGCCCGCACCGGTCAATGCACCGGCAATCCGCGCCGA